>JAITPT010000320.1 GCA_031289285.1 Puniceicoccales bacterium | reverse complement strand
GCAGAGCACACACAGACACCTTCCAACAACCCAACACTCTTGCCCATGCTATGGCTATTTCTCGAATAAAATGGCAGCCATTTTTCTGACTTGACTCCAGGGTGGCGTTTGAGCATTGAACCCTCAGCGATGCATGTCTCGGATTTAGCAGAACACACAGGCACCTTCCAACAACCCAACACTCTCGCCTATGCCGGGATTATCTTTGTCACAGTGTTCCCACTCAAAACAGCGCGGAACCGTTTTTACCCGCAAACCGCTTTTGAACGGCGCGGATTGCGAGAAGATGTTGTGGCAGATGCGCGAGGGAGATTTGTGATGGCGCACCTTGCGGTGCGTGGAGTGAAAAGAGCAAGCCGCAGACGGCCAAAAGATTGCGCAAAAGCACCCGCATTAACTGCCGTTTTTAGGATTATAGTCTTGGCAAGTGCTACTTTTGCGCCATTGTCGCAACACCTTGGCGGATTCGTCAAACTGGCGTCGCTGCCAAGCGACTCAATCCACCGAAGCAGTCAAATCAACAAACCAAACCAGACCAACAAAGAACGATTATGAGCACAGAACCTGACACAGAACTCAAACAACTTGTCCATGACTACATTTACGCCGCGAAATGGGCACCACTGGCGATTGTCCGCGAAGATGGCTCGCCCACGATGCGTCCCATTGGCGCTTTTGCGCCGGTCGCGTCGGGCGAGCTAGACATCTACTTCCTCACGCGAGCTGACACGGCGAAAGTTCGCGCCCTGCGGTCAAATCCACGTGTGAGCTTCTTCTTTGAACACGGTGTGGAAAACATCGCCGCCTACAAAGCGGTCTCGCTGATTGGCGAGGCGACGGAGGTCGCGCCGGACACGCCGGAACACACGACGGCGGTTGCGGTGCTTGCCGCCCGCAGCCCGTATGTGAAGGGGCTTGTCGAACGCAACGAGCTTGCGGGCAGTTTGATTTTCCGCATCCGCACCTCGGAGGTGCGCTACTCGGATTATGCCGCGCAGGAAAAAATGCGTGAATTGAAGCTCTAAGCCTAAAAACAGCAGTTGAGTCGGGTCGTCTTACTTCCCCGCCAACTGCCGTTTTTCAGACAATCACGGCAAAGGCTTGGGCAAGCGTGGCGGTGTGGGAGAGCGAGACCAAGACTCGCGAGCCACCACGCGACGCCAATAGGGCGGTTCCTTTCTCGTCCAATTCCGCAAGCGGCGCACCCCGCGCACCGTTCACAACTCCGACACTTTGCAGCGAAAACTCCGCGCCAATTCCCGTGCCAAAGGCTTTGCTGACCGCCTCCTTCGCGGCGAAACGCGCCGCCAGCGACGGCCACGGCACCGCCAGCGACATGCAATAGGCACACTCCGCTGGCGTGAAAACCCGTTTCAAAAAGGCGTCCCCGTGGCGTTCGTGGATGCGCCGGATACGGGCCACGTCCACGATGTCCACGCCTATGCCGAGAATCGTTCCCGCCGTGCCGCCTTTCGCAAAAAAAATGTCTGACTCCATGTCCCGCAGGAAAAGAAAAACGCAGGAGGGGCAGAAGCTAATTCTTCACCCCTCCTTCCCTCCCGCCCTTCCATCGCCACCCTTCCGCCTTTTTCTCCAAAAATTTGACATCCAGAAAAGACCCTCGCAAGGTGCCCGCATGAGCCAAGCCGACCCGCCCCAAGTGCTTTTTCCCGATGTCGCCGATTTTGACGGCGATCCGCGTTTCACCGCCTATGCCACCGCGTCCGCTCAATGCGGAGGCGAACCACTTTACCGTTCCGCCACCGCTGTTTCGCCACTCAGCGAGGAAGACGCCCGCCGCCGCGCCCGTGCCCGCGCCGTCGTTTACGCGCAAGCCGCCGCCCAATCCGGCGACAGAGATTTCCGTTTCGACGGCTACACCTACTCCGACCGTGTGCTCACCGAGCCTGTGCTCGAACGCATTTTGTTTGACTCCGGCGACACCACCCCGCCCCGCGAACTTGGCCGTCTCACGCGTAACCGCCACACCGCAACCATCCTCAACGCCTATCGTGTCATGTTCGTTGACGTTGACACAAAGTCTGCCGCCACCGCCGCCACCATCGGTGCCTCGGCGTCTTCGGCGCCAATTGCCCGTTTCCAAAAGTCGCCCGCACCTGTCTCCGAAACCGCCGCCCGCGATGCGCTCGACGCCCTTGTCCGCGAACGCCCAGACATGGGCTTCCGCGTTTATGCGACTCGCGCCGGTTTGCGTTACCTTTGCACGACTCACCTGTTTGACCCCATAGCGGCGGAGACTGCGGATTTGCTCAAACGCCTTTTATCCGACCCGCGTTATGCGACGCTTTGCCGTGTGCAAAAATGTTTCCGCGCCCGTCTGACCCCCAAAAAGTGGCGGTGTGTAATCGCGCCAAAACGAGAGGGCGGTTTTTGGGCGCGGCTGTTTTTCAAAGACTGCCGCCCCACTGTCGAGCCGGAGCGGTTTGCGACTTGTCGGCTGACGGACGAGGTCGGCGAGGCGCAAACAATTTTGCCGGAGGTGCGCCGCATCATGGAAATTCACGACAAGGCGGCGGAAGTTTCCTCCAAGAAACCACTGGCGTAAGACGCCCCCCCCCCCCCCCCCCCCCCCCGGGCCCGGAGAGGCCACCCAGCCCAAAAATTGGGACAAAAAAAACACCCCCCCCCCCCCGGGCCACC
>JAITPT010000317.1 GCA_031289285.1 Puniceicoccales bacterium | reverse complement strand
GCGAGGCCGATACCTATGGCTAACGCCATAGGCTATTATGAAGCCGCGCCTTCAGCGCTACGATGCACCCTCCGTTTCAAAGGCTATTCTCGTATTTTCACGTTACCTGAACGGTATTGGGTGCTACGCTAAGGTTTCGCACCCTCTGCCACCACACTCCCCAAAAATGCGCAGCGGCTCGCAGAGATACTGGTAGCCTGCGTTCCCTGTCTAACCCGCTCATTCTGTTGACTCACTGGCTTGTCAATTGACCGACAATTTTCCATATCTTTTTTGCGGCCCTGCTTTGGGCACGTTTGTTGAAGAAACGAAACCACGTGCAAAGAGGAATTGCATTTTTTTCACCAACGCCATCTATGACAACGAAACGTGAAATCCTGCGCTCGCGGTCGTAAGAATAAACAATGTTGTTCGCGCTTAAATCGCTTATAATGACATCACTTCCAAGGAAATCGGTAAAAAATGTTTCCAAGGCGGCTCGCACTTTTTCGTCAAACTTTCCCTTGTGCAGTAGGTCGCGCAAAGTCGGCGCGTAGGCACCCGTTTCGTCGCGCTCCGCCTCTGTCACCAAACCGAGACCGAGGTCGGTTTCGACGAATTGGCAAAAGTTTTGCAGAAAAGCGAGATGTGTCCCCGCTTTTGCATAGGCAGCAGCAAGCCCAGACGCATACCTGTAGAAATCGTTGTATTCTTTGTATCGGCGGAACGAGAGATTATGAAAGGAGAAAGATTTTTTGCGTTTTGCCACATAGGCAGAATTGATTGTTTTTATGACAAGCGAGGGTATTTCTGGATGCGTAAAAACAAGGCAGTGTCCGCCAATTGCAATGGGAAGGGTTTCTTTGAGCTTAATCACGTTTGTGTAGTTGGAGTTGGAGTTGAGTTGAGTTGGAGTTTTTGTTCTCGGAGTTGCCCTCTACGTCGGCGTCGGCGCGGTTTTGGCACGGTGAGCCTCGACAGGAAGGACGGCGGATGAACGCGACAAAATGCAGTATTGCGGGCAGCTGTCAAGCCAAGAAGTGAAAAAAAGTTGAAACAGGGGACGAATAAAGTGCCAGACACTTTTTCACTTGCATGTGCGCGGTGGCACGGGCAGGCAGCACCCACGATAGGACTTATAGGTCTTATAGGACTTATAGGTCTTATATGACCTATAGGACTTATAGGACGTATAGGACTTATAGGACGTATAGGTCTTATAGGACCTATAGGACGTATAGGACTTATAGGTCTTATACGACCTATACGACCTATATGCTGGACGCCACACACCACAGCCGAGCACCCCGCAGGCGGTGCGCGGCCCTACACTTCTTCGACGAGGGCGTTGAAGGTCGCGCCGTTGACGGTGATGGCGAGGGTGCGCTTGCCAAAGGGAACCGCCGCACCACCCTGCACCACACTCTGCGCCGCTGCGGGAGCCGCTTCCTTTTTCGCGGACGCAGGGGCGGGCGCGATTTTGTGGGCGACGGGGTTAGCGTGATAATCCTTCAACTGCTGTGGGAACATGGCGTGGAGCACGGCGTATTCGTCGGTGTCGGGCAAATCCGCTTGGCGTAATTCAGATTTCAGGTCGGCGAGACCGGGCTTGATGATGTCGGCAGGACGGACAGTTATCGGGTCTTTCTTGGCAGTCGCCGCAGCGAGCTTTTGCACCTCGGGGTCAACCGGCGCAGGCGTGCGCCCGTAGTAGCCGAGGGCGATGTCCATCGCTTGAGGAAGAAAGTTTTTCCAGCGGCCAAACTTGACGTTGAACGCGGCCTGCGTGCCGACGATTTGCGAGGTGGGCGTGACAAGCGGAATCCAGCCAAGCGCCTTGCGCACAACAGGGATTTCCGCCAGCGCCTCGTCAAAACGGTCGCTGAGATTGAGTTCTTTGAGCTGGTTGCGGAAGTTGCTCAACATGCCGCCGGGGACTTGGTAGATGAGCGTGTCGCTGTCCACGCGGTCATTGTCGGCGTTGGTGAATGCCGCCAGCTCTGCATAAACTTTTTTGAGATACTCGCGGATTTCCGTGAGCGCGCCGACGTCGTATTGGGCGGCGCGGGGATGGTCGCGCAAGATTTCTAACATGCGCACGGTGTCGGGCTGCGCGGTGCCGTTGGCAAAGGGGACGACGGAGGTGTCCACGCTGTCCACGCCCGCCTCGACAGCGGCATAGTAGGCGGTGGCGGCGAGGCCGGCGGTGTCGTGGCTGTGCAAGACGACGGGGGTCTTGGGGTGGCGTTTTTTGATGCCAGAGATGAGGGCGGCGGCAGCGGCGGGGCCGATGAGGCCAGACATGTCTTTGATGCAAATGGTGTCGCAGCCGATATCAACCAGCTCGTCGGCGAGTGCCAGAAAGGCCTCATGGGTGTGGACAGGGCTGGTGGTGTAACAGATGACACCCTCGGCGATTTTGCCCGCTTTTTTGACGGCGTTGACGGCGGTGAGGATGTTGCGCGGGTCGTTGAGCGCGTCGAACACACGGAAAACATCCATGCCGCGTTTTGCGCTGGCGTTGATAAACGCCTCCACGACGTCGTCGGCGTAGTGTTTGTAGCCGACGAGATTTTGCCCGCGGACGAGCATCATGTGCGGCGTCTTTGGGGCGAGTTTTTTGAGCGCGCCGAGGCGTTCAAACGGGTTCTCCCGCAGGAAGCGCAGCGCGGTGTCAATAGTTGCGCCGCCCCAAGTTTCGAGGCGGGAGAAGCCGACGGCGTCGAGCTTGGCGACGATAGGTTCCATTTGCGCGAGCGACATACGTGTCGCCGCAAGCGATTGGTGCCCGTCGCGCAAAACGGTGTTGTTGAATGTGACTGGTGTGATTTTTGACATGATTTTTACTGGTTGTTTTTGCGTGGAAACACGCGACGCCAAGACTGGATAAACTGGCGCGGGTTTGAAAGCGGGAAAGACAGGCGCGGCGCGGTTTTGTGCCACGCTGTCCACAGACAAGATTGTCTGTGCCACACTCCATAAAAAAGCAGCGCGCCCCCAGGGATGCTGGAGGCGGCTGTGTGTGTCGGCGGGCGACACAGGGAACACCGGTGCGCCCAGTGAGACGCCAGTGTTCCCAGTTGTTGATTTTTTACTTGACGGGCACTTCAAACACGTAGCGACCGCTGCCGATGCTGACGGTGTTTCCGTTGACTCCGAGGACTCCGACGGCGTTTGCCAGCGGTTTGCCGCTTTCCTTGACGGCACCGATTTTTCCGGCGGCGACAGGGAGGACGACTTCGGCGGTGGCGTTGGGCGGGATGGTCACGGAGAGTTCCAAGATGCCGTTTTTGTTGCGCCACTCGGAGGTCACGGGGCCGCGGATGCTGCGGTGCGTGGCCTTCACCCATTCGACTTTATCAGTGGCACCGGGGGCGATGCGGATGCGGGCGAAACCCGGAGCAGCAGGCTGGATGCCGGCGAGGCCGTTGATGAACCACGCGCCGATAGAGTTGAAGGATGAGTGCGTGGAGGAGCAGTTGGTCTGGAAGCCGTTCCAGATTTCGGGGATGGCGGTGAGGCCTTCCTTGAAGAAGAAGAGCCAGCCGGGCGCGTCTTCTTGCGTCGTCATCAGGTGGATGAGGTCGTGGCGTCCGGCCTCGGTGAGGTATTTAAGCTGCGTGTAGGTGCCGAGGACGCCGGAGCTGATGTGCCCTTTGCGCGTGACGATGATGTTTTCCGCGAGCGCTTTTTCGATGATGGGGCGGACATCCGCCGGCGGCAGGCCGATGAGGAGCGGGAACGCGAGGTAGGTCTGCTCACGTTGGACGTAGTAGCCTTTTTCGGCGTTGTAGAAGCGTTTGTGGACGGCGACTTTCATGCGGTTGGCGCGTGCGGTGTAGGTGGCGGCGTCGGCGGTGTGCCCGAGGGCGTCGGCGACTTTTGCAGCGTTTTGCAGCGCGTGGATGAGGAAGCAGTTACTGAAGAACTGGCGGGTGGCTATGGTCTCGGGGACGCCGTAGGCCATCCAGTCGCCGAGGTAGTTATAGCTGCTGACGTGATAGACGCCGAGGATGTCGTCGCGCACACGTGCGTTCACCCAGTTCAGGTAGTTGACCATCGTGGCATAGTTCTCAGCGAGGATGCGCTTATCGCCCGTGTGGAGGTAGGTTTCCCAAGGGAGAGTGGCGACAATCATTTGCCAAGCCGGGCCGCCGCCGCCCCATTTGGTAGGAGCCGTGTAGGGGATGCGCCCAGTGTCGGGGTCGGCAGAGTCCGCCCAGTCAACAAGCCATTTGCGATTGAATGCGGCTTGGTCGAATTGGAAGAGAGCGCACTCCATATCGGCCTGCCCTTCGGCACCGTAACCGCAGCGTTCGCGGTGGGGGCAATCCACGACTTGACCGCCGAGAGAAACGCACTCGTAGGTGTGGCGGGCGATGGCGTTGATTTTGTTCAGGTTGTTATCGGAACTGCTGAACTCGGAGGCCGAGGGATAGTCGGTGCGGATGAGTTTGCCGGTGATGGTGGCGGGGTCAGGCGGGGCGTCGAGGCCCTTGAAGGTTAGCCAACGTCCGGTGCGATAGTTGAAGCGGTTCTCGAAAACATCGTTTTTGCCGGAGAGCGTGACGCGGTCGAGTTGGCTCTGGGAGTTTTCCTGAAGCTCTTTGTCGGCGTAGGTGATTTCGATGACTTGGCCAGCCTTGCCGGTGAGCGGGACGCGGAAGAAACCAACGATGTCCTCGCCCATGTCCACGCGCCATTTTTTTGCGGTGGTCGGTTTGGGAGGGGGTGCGTTTTTCTTGGGCGGCTCGACAAACTCTTTGACGGAGAGACCTCTGATGGTGCGTTGGGCACGGTTGGGATGGATGGACTCGGCGTTAAGCTCGGCAGGCTCGACGCGGACGAACGAGGCGGGTGCCCACGCAGAGTCGTCGAAGCCGACGGTGTTCCAATTGGGGTCGTCGGCGCGGGCGTCGTAGTGCTCGCCTCCGAAGTTAAAGATAGACCAGCGGCCAAGCACGGTGTTGGGGCTTGGGGCGGTTTTCCATGTGTCATCGGAGATGACGGGGTTGCCCTTAGCAGGGATGAGGGCGACGAGGAATGCGGGGCCGTGCGTGATGCCGCGCCGCGAGTAGGCCCACTCGGAGCCGCCTTGGCGGGGAGCGTCGGCGGGGCGGTTGCGCCCGTATTTGTCTTGCCAGTTATCCCAGTCCGTCCAGCCGTGACCAAGCCAGACGGCGATGACGTTTTTGCCGGTTTGGAGGAGCGGCGTGATGTCGTAGGTGCGGTAGAGGACGCGGCGCGTGAGGTCGGTGACGGCGGAATTGAGAACGCTGTCGGAGGCGGGTTTTCCGTTGACGTAAAGCTCGTGGAACCCGAAGGAGGCGAGGTGGACGAGGGTGCGTCCGGGTGCGGCGTCAAGGGTAAAAGTTTTGCGATACCAAGGCGCGTTGCGGTTGCGTCCGCGGTCGGAGATGCCGATCCAGCGGGCGTTTTTCCAGTCGGCGGTTTTGAAGACGCCAGTGGTCCAGCTGGTAGCGCGGCTCCACGGGGAGACACGTCCGTCTTGGTCCCAAGAGCGTGCCTTCCAGTGGTAGGTCGTCCCCGAGGTGGGCGCGAAACGAGTGGGAAGCAGCGCGGACTGGGCGTCGCTGGCGGTGCGGCCACTGTCCCAGATGTCGCCTTTATCGGCATCGAGTGCTTTGCGGCTGGAGGCGACGAGCACTTGGTAAGCGGCTTGACGCTGGTTGCGTGCGGAGGCATCGGCGGCGGTGAGTGTCCAGCTCAAAAGAGGCTGGGTGGCGTCCACGCCGATAGGTTCGGTGAGGTGTTCGCATCGGAGATTTTCCGGTGTGAGTTGGGCAGCCGCGTAATTTCCGCTCGCAAGTAATGCGAGCAGACCGCAGCAGAGTTTTCTGAGAGAGAAGCTCATGGGAAGGTGTGTATTTTTGTATTTTTGAGTAGGTGAAGCCAAATGGCAGGAGCAGTGACCGCAAGGGCAAGCGAGTTGTTCCCTGCTGTCCTGTAATATGGAGACGCTGCCCTTCGGGCGGGGGGCGGG
>JAITPT010000174.1 GCA_031289285.1 Puniceicoccales bacterium | reverse complement strand
AGGCGTGGACTACTCCGCCGCCGCGCAAGCCTCCGCCTTAGCGAAAGACCTCTCATCGCTAAAACCCCTGCCCGCCGCCGCCGCGCCCGCCGCCGTCCTCGGCGCATGGAAAAACTTCCTCCAGCAAATCGCCCAAGCAGCGAAATTGCCCAAAGTGACATTGTAACTTCCCCACCCGCCGCCCGCTCTGTTTTTATTTGCCAGTGCGGGCGGTTTTTGTTCCCTGCCCGCACCGCGACGCTCCTCTTCCGAGATGCGCTGTTTCCGCCACAACTCTCCGCTCCTCAACTCAACTTTTCCTAAACACAACTCATCTATGTTCCGTCCTACACAACTCCTACGCAGCGCGTTTGCTGCTGCGCTTGCTTGCACTGCCGCACTTTTTGCGGGCTGCTCTTCCGACCCCGTCGCCTTCGACGTGAAAATCACGGTGGACAAGGCGTTAGAGGGAACCGCTATGCAGGTTGACATTTTCGGCGTCAACAAAACCGTGGAACTCCCCAAGTGGGAGGCCTTCCCCATCGCCGATTATTGGCAACCCGGCAACACCAGCCGCCGCGACCTCGACCGCCATACGCTCACTTTCGGACGCAAACTCCCGACCACGCAAACCTTCCCCGCCTCCGACCCAAAATGGAGCAACTGGCTCACGGCAGGTGCCGTCTCCGCCGTCGTCATCGCCGATATTCCGGGCGTCGCTGGCAGCGGCACCTCCGACCCGCGCCGCCTCATTCTCCCGCTCCTGAAATCAGATTGGGACCGCGACGACAGCGACGCCCCCCTCGAAATCCGCATCAAAGAAAGCGGCCTAATCCTCGTTACGCGCCGCACACAAAAATAACCGCCCACCACTCGCGCCCACCCGCCACTCGCTCATGCCAGAAATCACCGACTTCGACGAGTTGCGCGAAATCTCCCGAACCCATCGTTCGGCGGTTAGCGAGGCGCGTCTCATCCGCGAGGCACGTCGCGCCGCCAAGGCCGCCGCTGCCGTCGCCTTCCCCGCCGCTCCCGCCGTCTCCGCCCGTGCTCGCGTCGCCCTCATCAAACTTCGCCCGCCAGCCCCGCGTGGCCCGCTTCGCCAAGCGTGGCTGCTCGCCCTCCGCTCCGCGCTCGCCGCGCAGGAGAAACTCGCTGCCGCCTCGCCGCACCGCTGGGCACCTGTGCTCGCGAGTGGCGAAGACCGCTCGGCTGCGACCGCGTGGGTCGTCGAGCCGTTTTACCGGCGCACGTTAAAAAAGTTTGCCGACACCCGCCCCGTCCTCCCGCTGCCCGCGCTCCACGCGCTCGCGCAGGAAATTATTTCCGCCCTCGAAGAACTCGAAAAACTCGCCGCCCGCCCGCACGGCGCACTCTCGCTCGGCAACATCTACATCGGCGGCGACGCCACACTCGCCAAGTCCGACATCCTCCTCTCCACGCCCGCGCCCCTCGCCGTCGGCCTCACCGCACACGCCGCCCGCCTCGCCGACAACCGCGCTCTGGGCACAATCCTCGCCTCCCTAATCCGCCGCCGCGAGCAAGTCGGCTCCCAAGTCGAAGACGGCCCCGAATGGGTGCGCTTCGGAAAACTCGGCCAACAGTGGCGCTCCTTCTGCAACTTCCTCCTCGACCCGCACCCCGCGCCGGTTGACACCACCGTCGCCGCCCTGCGCCAACGCTTCGACACCCTCGGCGGGCGCGGCACCTCCACCAGCGCGAAACTCCTCCTCGTCCTCGCGCCGCTCCTCATCGCCGCCGCGCCCTTCGCCTACCTGCGCTTCGCCCCCTTCGACTCGCTGCCGCTCTCGGCGCAAGAGTTCGCAATCAAACTCGGCAACCTCCCGCCCGACGCCGAAGAAGTGCCCCCCGAACACGCCGCACTCTGCGACGCTTGGAACGACTGGTTCGGCGCGTTCTGCGCAGAGATGGAGCGCAACGACGGCTCCGCTGGCGGAAAAATCCGCGACCTCTGGGCGACTGACCCCGCCCTGCGCGACGCCGCCGAGGCCACGCTCCCGGGCGACGCGCTCGACCTCCTTGACCCCCGCCGCCTCAACAACGACCCACGCGGCTTCGAGCCGCTGCGCAACACCCCGCCAGCGTCCGCCAAGCGCGGTCTCGTCGTCCGCCGCACCATCGCCGCCGCTCGCTCGCTCGCCGCCCTCGGCGAAAACCTCGCCAAGTGGGACGACGGCCAACGCCTCGTCAACGCCGCCGCCGCCACGCTCGCCGAAAAAGGTTTCACCACCGCCGCCGCCGACCTCCGCCTCAAGCCCCTCCCCGCGCTCGCCGACGGCACACTGCCCGCCGAAGTCACGCGCCGCCTCCGCCTCCTCGCCACCGCCCGCGCCACCACTGGCACATGGGAAGACCTCGCCCCGCTCGCCGCCGCCCTCGCCGCCTCTGGCGACCCCGTGCTCGCCGCCCTCGCCGACGAGACCCGCGCCGCTCTCGCCACCACACCCCTCGCCACGCTTCCCGCCCAAATCGCCGCCGCCGCTCCCGTGCTCCGCGCCCGCGCCGCCTTTATTCGCGAAAACTGGACAACACAAATTGACCTCGCCCGCTGGGTCAAAGAGGGCTTCCCGAAAAACTTTTCTGGCAAAGCCGACGCCGCCGCGCTCGCCCGCTGGGACGCCGATGTCAAGGGCTATTTCCGCATTCCCGCCGCCGAAGACCCGCGCAACACCGTCAACTGGGAAACGCGCACCACGCGCCTCGCTACCGAGATGCAGCGCTACGCCGACGCCGACTCGCGCCTCTACGGCGCACCCGTCGAGTCGCCCGCGCTCGCCGCCGAGACCGCCAAAACCCTCGCCGCCGTAAAAACATTTCGCACCACATCCGCCATTCGCAAAGACGCCGCCGCCCTGCGCGAACGCACCTCCGCGCTCGACGCACAAATCGAAAAAATCCTCGCCGCCATCGCCGAGGGCGTCCGCGACCTCGAACCCGACGCCGCTGGCTGGCTTGCCCGCGCCCGCACCCGCGACCTCGAAGGCCCGCGTGTCCCCGCCGCCGAATGGCTTGCCCGCCGCAACCGCTTCCTCGCCGGCGAGACGCCAGAAAAACTCACCGCCGAGCCAGCGCGCTTCAACGCCCTCCGCGCCGCCTACCGCAAAACCCGCGACATCCTCGGCGCACTGCACGGCGAGACCCTCGCGGGCGGCCTCGCGCCCTTGCCCGCGCCACTGCCCGCCGCCGAGTTTGCCGCCGCCCCCGCCGCTTCGCCCGATGCCGCCGCATTCGCCGCCGCCGCCGCGCAGACCGCCGCTGCCGACGCCGCCCAAGTCGCCCTCCTCTACACCGACCTCATCAAACTCATCCCGTTCACGCCCGCCGGAGCACCCACCATCACGCCGGAGACCTACGCCGCCGAACCCGCCGTAAAAACCCGCCTCGACGCCCTGCGCCGCTGGCGAGCCGACGCCGCCAACGCCGCCGCACTCTTCGCCCGCCTGAGCCGCCTCCTCGACAAAGGCGGCGCCCTCGGCGACGCCGACCTCACCGCCGTCGCCACCGCGCTCGACGCCAACACTGCCGCCAAAGACATCGCCGCCGCTGGTCTCCCCGCTGTCGCCTTCGCCGCCCTGCGCCAGATGCGCACCCTCGCCGCCGCCAACGAACACAAGCCCCTGCACGACGCCCTCGCCGCCACCACCGACCGCGCCACCGTCGCCCCCTTCGGCGTCGCCCTCACCGCTTGGCGACGCCTCGGCACCTTAGGCCGCCGCTTAGAAAACGCCGCTGCCCTCGACGCCGCCCTCGTCGCCCTCGACACCCTCACCGCAAAAATCCCTGCCGAGATGGCACCTGCCTCCGCCGCCCGCCTCCGCTCCACCTTCGCTTCCGACGCCAAACTCTGCTGGCGCGAGGCATACGCCACCGCCCCTCTCACCCAGACGCCCGACATCTTGACGCGCTTAACCAAAGCCGGTCTCACCCCCGCCGACCTCAAAGGTCTTGACCGTTTTGACGCCCTATTAGTCGAAGCCAAAAAAACGCGCTGGGCGCGTCTCTCCGAGCCAGAGGCCAAGCAGCAGCGCAACACCCTCGCCGCCAAAATCCGCGAAACCCTCAAAGAAGAAAAAGCCGCCCCCGAAAAACCCGCCGCCGCCACCGCCGCCGCCAGTTCCGCTCCCGCCACCACCGCCGCCCCCGCTGTCCACAACGTCCACTCCGTCCACTCTGTCCACAACGTCCACCCCTCCGCCACCGCCGCCTCCCCTGCCGACCGCCTCTCCCGCCTCGCTGCCGCCACCGCCTTCCTCGCCGCCATCGAAGCCATAGACCTCGAACCCTCCGGCAAAGCAATCACCCCCGAAAGTCTTGGCCCCGGCCTTGCGGGCTGGAGCGGCACCTTCGCTGCCGACAAACGCCGCATCGCCTACACCCGCCCCAACCCCCGTGGCGGCGTCTTCACCCAAGACTACCTCCTCGTCGAACCCGAAGACGGCGTGCCGTTTTTCCTTGCTGCCCGTGCCATCTCGCTCGGCGACTTCACCACGCTCGTCGAGACCGACAAAGCCGGTGCCGAAGTCCTCGCCACCATGCCCAAATGGGTCGGCGAAGTTTCTGGCGGCCTCGACACCGACTCCCGTGCCGGCCCGCAAACATGGCGCGTCTTGCCCCCCCGCCGTCCTGCTGCCACCCGCCTCAACGACAGCCGCATGATAGCCAACCACCGTTGGACTGCCTACCTCGACCCCCGTTGGCCTGACCCGCTCTACGCCCCCGGCCTCCCTGCCACCCCTGCGCCCACCCCCCGCCACCCCGTCCAAAACATCCCCCCCTCTGCCGCCCGCCTCTTTGCCGAAAAAATCCTTGGTGCCCGCCTCGCCTCTCCCGACGAATGGCGCGGCGTCGCCTCTGCCTACCCCGCCTTAGCCAAACCCGACGCCCCCGGCGCGAACTTCTCCGACAACGCATGGCGCACCCAACGCGACCACATCGCCAAATCCGTCCGAGGCGGCGACGAAGTAAAAGCCATGCCGTGGCCTGACTCCGGTGCCTTCCAACCCACCCGCCAGCTCAACCAACCCGCTCCCCCCTCTGGTGCTGCTGCCCAACCCTACAACCCCAACAAAAACGACGGCCACCTCTGGTTTGCCGAAGTTGGCGAACCCAACGGCAAAACCTTCGTCCACCTCTTTGGCAACGTAGCCACTTGGCTCTATGAACCCACTGACCACCAATACGCCGTCGCTGGCGGCTCCGCCCTAAGCCCTGCCACTCTAAACCCCACCACCATTTATCCTGCCGACCCCTTCAGTGAGGGCTTTGCCGACGTAGGTCTCCGCCCTGCCTTCGACGCCTCCCCCGCCATGCTCCAACGCGGTCGCTTAGTCCGCGCCCTCTCCAACCAACCCTACCTCCATCAACCCGCCCCGCCCCCCGCCCCAGAGTAAAACCATTTCTTGGTAAAAACCGGTCAGCCTAAGAACGGCAGTTCAGCGGGAAGGGTTTGCGCAAGATTTTGAGGCGGCTGTGGTTTGCACTTTCCCGACGCGCACCTTGCGGTGCGTGGAGCGGAAAGCGCAAGCCGCAGCACCGCAGCGGGAAATGAGTGATAAGGGTCGGGACGGAATTTTGAGAAGGGTCAGAGGTGGAGGATGATTTTTGAAAATATGTGTTGACGACAGAGTTTTTTCGGACACTGTCCTTGTCATCAACCGCATGGTTCCGGCTACGGGTTAACCATCGGAGTGAACCTTCTTAGGGTAGCCCCTACGATTTCTGGTCACGGCTTTCGAGCCGTGACCGTGTTTTTTTTGTGAAGTGCAATAAAGTGAAGTGCAATAAAGTGCCAGACCCTTTTTCGCTTGACTCTCGATTTCCGTCTGACACGGGCTGGCCACGCACCGTCCGTATGGAGTGCGGTGGCAGAGGGCGCGGAGTTCATCTCCGCGCCCGCCGACACCGCTTTCAACGCGGCAGAAGATACTGCGTATTGGAATAAAGTGCCAGACCCTTTTTCGCTTGACTCTCGATTTTTGTCTGACACGGGCTGGCTACGCACCGTCCTTATGGAGTGCGGTGGCAGAGGGCGCGGAGTTCATCTCCGCACCCGCCGACACCGCTTTCAAACCGGCAGAAGATACTGCGTATTGCAATAAAGTGCCAGGCCCTTTTTCGCTTGACTCTGGCGGGGAGTGCGAGAAAGCTGGCTGCGCTACGCTGCGCCAACACCGAGTGGAGGGCGAATGTGGTGGTGGTGGCTAAACGATGAAGCAGGGGGCGTCTATTTTTTGGTAGGTTTGGCCGAGGGCGGTGATGGTGCGCTCGCCACGGAAGGCGGTTAGACCGAGGTCTATGAAGAGGACTTGGTCTTCATCGTGCTTGATGATGGTGCGAAGTTTTTGCTCGAATTGGGTTTTTTCTGTGTCGGTGAGGTCGCACTCGAAAACAGAAAATTGGAGGTGCTGTCCAAAGTCGCGACAGGTCTGAAAAACCTTGCGGAGGCGCTTGGGGTCACGGATGTCGTAAGTGACTATATAGTTGCGGCGAGAAGACATTGTTTTGCGTCAGGGAGAGATTGTTTAGTGCGCTGTGGAGAGATTTTTTAGCGTGTCATGAAGGGGATGTATTGTGGGATTTCTTCGGTGAGGACTTTGGAGAGGAGACGGGCTTGGAGTTCGATGGCGCGGCGGTAAGAGACTTTGTAGTTAAAGACAGGGTGCGTGATGGCGTCTTTTAGGCGGCGTTCGTAGGCAGTTATTATTGTGTGGCGAGAACTGTCTTTTAGGGCGACGGCGGTGCCAGTGGTTATGAAGTCGGTTGGTTTTAGTTGGCGGGTGTTAAAGAGGGTTATGGCGACGCTGTCAGCGATGATGGGGCGAAACTCTTCCATGAGGTCGAGGGCGAGGGCAGGTTTGCCGTGGCGGGGTTGGTGTAAGAAGCCGATGTAGGGGTCGAGGCCACAGGCAAGACAGGCGACGGTGGCGTCTTTTGTTAGCATGGCGTAGAGAAAGGATAAGACGGCGTTGACGGGGTCGCGGGGTGGGCGGCGGTTACGGCCTTGGAATGCGAAGACGAAGGGGAATTCTTGTTGTAGGTTTGGGGCGTTGTTTGGTGTGTTGTTTATAGTGGCGTGGTGGTGGTCTTCGCCGGCGTGGAGCATGCCAGTGAAGTTTTCAAAATAGTAGTGTGCAGCGGTGCCTTCGATGCCGAGGAGGGTGTATAAGTTGTTTGATGCGAGTGCGTTGGCAGCGCAGTATTTGAGGGCGTAGAGGGTGGCGTCGGTGGGTTCTATATGGTTGCGCCGGAAGTGGGTGCGTTGGTTGCGGATTTTGCCATAAATGAGGTGGCGGGCGATGGCTATAGAGCGGGCGGGGTCGGCGGCGGTGGCGTATTGGGCGATGCGGGTGCGGACGTTCGGGAGTGAGAGGCCGCGGGTGATGCCGTAGAAGTAGCCGCCAGTGGAGAAATAGACGATGGGGATGTTGTTTTCGCAGCAGCGTTGGACGACGCCAGCACTTATTTGGACAGAGCCAAAGAGGGCGATGTGGTGGAGGTCGAGGAGACGAAATTCTTTTTTCGCTGGGCGAACGGGGACGCCGTCTAAGAGAGGAGGTAGAGAGTCGTCGGTGCGGTTTGTGATGATGATGGTTTCGTGTTTTTGGGAGACGTAACTTCCGGGGGAAACGAGGTAGAGGGCACGGGTTTCGTCGTTTGGGGCAATGAGGCGGCGGAGGTTGTCTGGGGCGGTTATTTTGGGGATTTGGAGCGGGGGGAAGGTGGCGGTGGAGATGTCGGCGGTAGCGGTGGTGGTGGTGGTGG
>JAITPT010000300.1 GCA_031289285.1 Puniceicoccales bacterium | reverse complement strand
CATTTCCATTGTTGCCAATGCTCTTCTGAGGCGTTGTCTCGGTGGCACATGGAAACGACACATCACGAGAAGTGGAATTCGCGCATCGGAGTTATTCTTGCTGTTGCCGGAAGTGCGGTTGGGTTGGGAAACTTTTTACGTTTCCCCGGTCTTGCTGCCCAATATGGCGGCGCGGCATTTCTCATCGCTTATTGTGTGTCGCTGTTGCTCATCGGGGTGCCGGTGAGTTGGGCGGAGTGGACGATAGGGCGTCTGGGCGGGCGTTGCGGTTACCATTCGCCGCCGGGGATTTTCCAAGCACTTGCCCGCAAACCGGCGGCAAAATATCTCGGCGCAATCGGCATTTTGGTCCCCTTGGCTGTCTGCATGTATTACGTGTATATTGAGGCTTGGTGCGCGGGCTACGCCTTCAACGCCCTCTCGGGGACGCTCGCCGAAGCGGGCAAAACCGAAAGCGGTTTCGCGGGATTTTTCGCGGCGTTCACGGGCGAGACGGCGGACGGCTCGGCGTTCAACTTCAGCACGAGCGGCGTCGGCGCGTTTGTGCTGCTAACACTCGGCGTGAACCTGTTTTTAATTTTTCGCGGCATCTCGCGCGGCATTGAGAAAGTGTGCCGTTACGGGATGCCGCTGCTTGTTCTTTTGGCGGTCGTTCTCGTCCTCCGTGCGCTCACGCTTGACGCGCCGCCGGAGCATCCCGAGCGCACGGTGAACGCCGCGCTGGGTTTCCTCTGGAACCCCGACTCCGATGTGTTCGCCAAGCTGCTCAACCCGCAACTCTGGCTGGCGGCGGGCGGGCAAGTGTTCTTTTCGCTCACGGTCGGCATGGGCGCGATTATCACCTACGCGAGTTACCTCCGCAAAACGGACGATGTGGCGCTGAGCAGCTTGACGGCGGTCTCGGCAAACGAGTTTTGCGAAGTCGTGCTCGGCGCGATGCTCACGGTGCCGGCGGCGTTTTTGTTTCTCGGTGGCGACGCGCTCTCGGCAGGCAAATCAACCTTTGCGCTCGGTTTCAACGTGCTTCCGGCGGTCTTCCAAAACATGCCTGCGGGCAACCTTTTTGCCTTCGCATTTTTCGCGCTACTCTCGCTTGCTGCGCTCACCAGTTCCATTTCGCTGCTCAAGCCAGTGCTCGCGTTTTTGGAGGAAGCACTCTTCTGGCGACGTTCCCGCGCCACCGCCGCCCTCGGCGCGCTGATGGCGGTGGGGACGGGCTGGGCGTGGTATTTTTCAAAAGATTTGAAGGCACTCGACACGATGGATTTTTGGGTCGGCAACGTCGGCGTCTTTGCGCTCGGCACGATTGTCATCGTGTTCTTCGGCTGGGTGGTCGGCGTCGAAAAAAGCTGGCGCGAGCTACACCGAGGCGCGGAGCTACGTGTGCCGCAAATCTTCCGATTCGTCATGCGCTACGTCACGCCGCTCTACCTGCTAACAATTTTTGTGCTCTTCGTTCTGGCAAAAATCGTCGGCTGGAACTTCAGCTTTTCTGCCCCGCAATTCGCCCCCTCTGACTACGTGACCGACTTGGTGGGCGGCGGAAAAACTGGCGCAAACACCGCCGCCCAACTTACCGCCGCCTTCCTCGCCGCCCTCCTCGCGGGAACCCTCGCGCTGATTTTTGCCGCCCGCCCACGCTGGCGTCCGCACCGAAAATGGGCCGACGCCGCGCACAAAAAAACCGCAGCCGCAACAGCCGTCGCCACCGCCTCTCCCGCTTCCACCACCAACACCCTCCCGCCTCCGCAATCGCCATGAACACCCTCGCTCTCCTCACGTTTCCCGCCACGGCAACCGCCGCCGCAAACACCGCCGCCGCCGCAACCGCCACGACCGCCGCCGCCGCCCCCGCTGCCCCTGCTGCTGGCCTCACGCTCGGCGGCTGGGCGACTATGCTCTGCGTCACCATCGGCGTGACGCTCTTTTTCATCTGGTGTCTCGCCCGCGTTCTCCGCGCCAAATAGCCACCCGCCGCGACCTCCCCCCGCGACCTCCCCCCGCGACCGTCCCCCGCGACCGTCCCCCGCCACTGCCCACCGTCGCCGCCCACCACCGCGATATTGCGCCGCCGCAAACTTCTCCCCACACTACGTCCCTTTTTCCAATGGCAGAACCCACACAAACTACGCACACCACGCACTCCTCGCACGCCACACAAACCACACAACCCACACTACTCGTTCTCGCGGCGGGCATGGGTTCGCGTTACGGCGGACTCAAACAAATGGACTCGATGGGACCCTCCGGCGAAACCCTGCTCGACTACTCCGTCTTCGACGCCATCCGCGCTGGTTTCGGAAAAGTCGTCTTCATCATCCGCCGCGATTTCGAGGACGAATTCAAGGCAAAAGTCACCTCGCGTTTTTCCGAAAAAATCCCGCTCGATTTCGCGTTTCAGGCGCTTGACGCCCTGCCCGCTGGCTACGCCGTCCCGCAAGGGCGCGAAAAACCTTGGGGCACCACCCACGCGATATTAAGCGCGAAGAACGTCGTCCACGAGCCGTTCGCCGTCATCAACGCCGACGACTTCTACGGGCGCGACTCGTATCGCATCGCCGCAGAATACCTCCGCACACTGACCGCCGATTCCACCGAGAGCGCGATGTTCGGTTTTCGGCTTGACAAGACCCTCAGCGCAAACGGCACGGTCACACGCGGCATTTGCCAATCCGACTCCGCTGGCCTGCTCACGCACATCGTGGAGATGAAAGAAATCGCCCGTGCTCCCGACGGCAAAATCTACAACTCCGAAGCGCCCCACCCGCCCGTCCTCCTCGTGGGCGACGAGCCAGCGTCTATGAACCTCTGGGGATTTTCCCCGCGCCTCTTTAACCACCTCGACCGCGTCTTCCGCGAGTTCCTCGACACCTCCGGCAAAGAATTAAAAAGCGAATGCTTCATCCCCGTGACCATCGGCCAACTCGTCCGCGAAAAACACATCACCTGCAAAGTGCTCCACACCGACAGCGACTGGTTTGGCGTCACTCACCGCAACGACAAAACCGACGTGCAGGCAAAAATCGCCGCCCTCGTCGCATCCGGCGAATACCCCGCAAACCTCTGGGCCTAACAAAACGGCACCGGCGGCGGGCGGCGACAACGGCAGCGGAGGTGAGCGGCGGGCGAGAAGGTTTTACCACAAAGGGCACAAAGGTTTTCACAAAGGGCACAAGGAAGGCGTCCGCAGTCCGCGCCTGTGCTCCGCTCATCATCAACAATCAGCCGTTCATCTTTTCAGTTTTCCAAAACGCCCAACCTCCAAAACGCCCAACCTTCAAAACATCCCAACACCCCCCACCACTTCCCCTCCTCCCCTTTGTGTCCCTTGTGAAAACCTTTGTGCCCTT
>JAITPT010000295.1 GCA_031289285.1 Puniceicoccales bacterium | reverse complement strand
AGCAGGAGCGGGGGACGGACAGCGGGCGGTGCGCACAGGGCTTGCTTGACATCGGCGACCAGTGCGGCAACCTTCCCGCCAAGGTCATCAATCGGAACTGGATTTGATACAAGGGAAGTCGTCCTTGAACCTCCAGTTAACTGCCCTGAATGACCTGCGCGACTCGAACCCGCCCCCGTGGCGGGTTCT
The DNA here is from genome assembly GCA_031289285.1 of Puniceicoccales bacterium. Lineage (GTDB taxonomy): Bacteria > Verrucomicrobiota > Verrucomicrobiia > Opitutales > UBA953 > CALNBE01. The sequence continues at coordinate 5,551 of JAITPT010000295.1, read as the reverse complement.
TGCTTTTGCGAAACGCCCATCGCCTCGACGGAGTAGATTTTGTTTCCGGTGTTTTGGTCGAGAAACTCCTTCACCGTGATTTTGACGACGTGAATTTCCCCAGCGAACAACATCGGCGCGAGATAGCGGTGTATGCTTTTAATGTGCCGCTGCCCCACGTCGGGCTTGGTGTCTGGGTGGCTCAGTGCCAACTCTGCGTTTTCAAAAAGCCAGTCTGCATTGGCGACGGCATTGAAGTGGGCAGCGACATTGGCGGATTTTTTAACGGCTTTTCCGCTGAACATTTTTTGTAGCGACTTCTTCGATACGACGCCATGCGTGCCATCGCTTTTGTTCGTGAGAATTTTGCCGATAAACGGCGCGGCGGCGACTTCTGCCGTTTGTTTGTTGTGCGCTGTGCGAGGCATGGTGGCACGCTTGACAATCCCAAACGGTGCGCCAAGCTCCGCGCCCATTGCTGCGGAAGTGGTATCGCTGAAAGGTGTGCCACCCTTATTCCGCAGCATTTCAATTTCCTGCGGCGCGAGCGAGTTGAGCGCGTCCAGCCCACTCAGGCGCAAGGCCGGGACGATGGCTGGGATTTGGCGCGGGCGGCAATGGCGGGTGGCGCGGACGATGGCGCGGATGTGTTCCGGCGTCGTGCCGCAGCAACCGCCGACGATGTTGACGATGCCCGCGTCGGCGAACTCGCGCAGTAGCATGGCGGTGTCTTCTGGGCCTTCGGGAAAACCCGTTGGCGAGAGCGGGTCGGGCAAACCGGCGTTGGGGTGGCACGAAACGAAGCAGTCCGCCTTCGCTGCGAGTTCTGCGATGAATGGCCGCATCTGCGCCGCGCCCAACGCGCAGTTCATGCCGATGGCGAGCGGCGCGGCGTGGCGGACGCTGTTCCAAAACGCCTCCGTGGTTTGGCCCGTGAGCGTGCGCCCCGATTGGTCGGCGATAGTGCCGGAGATGACGAGCGGCCAGCGTTGGCGGCGAGCGGCGAACTCCTCGCCGATGGCAAACAGCGCGGCCTTCGCGTTGAGCGTGTCGAAGATGGTTTCGAGCAACAGCACGTCCGCGCCGCCGTCGAGCAGACCGCCAACGGCTTCGCGGTAATCGTCGCGCAGCTGGGCGAAAGTGGCGTCGCGTGCGCCCGGGTCGGCGACATCGCGCGAGAACGACAGCGAGCGGTTTGTCGGCCCAATCGAACCCGCCACCCAGCACTCGCGCCCGGGTTCGGCGGCCTCGGTTTCGCGGGCGACGCGGGCGGCAATTCCGGCGGCGGCGGTGTTCATTTCGCGCACGAGCTGCTCCAGCCCGTAGTCCGCTTGCGAGACCGCCGTGGCGATAAACGAGTTCGTCGTCACGATGTCCGCGCCGGCCTCGAAGTAAGCGCGGTGGCAATCGGCAACCGCCTCCGGCTGCGTGAGCGAAAGCACATCGCCATCGCCCTTGAGTTCGCGTGAGTGCTCTGCAAAACGCGCCCCGCGAAAATCCGCCTCGGAAAACTTTCGCCGTTGCAACAACGTCCCCATCGCGCCGTCGAGATAGACGATGCGTGTGCGAAGGAGCGCGACGAGACGCTCGCCTTTTTCGGAAAGCGGCAAATTGATTGACGGTGGCGATTGTCTGGCTGTGTCGTTGGGCATCGTTCTTGGAGGGATGAAGCGGCGGCGCGAAGGAAGACAAAGGCTTCCCCTTCGCATCGCAAACACAAGCGTAATCTATCAAGATATAGGAATTGATTGATGAACGATTTTTACCCCTCCCCCCCCCAAAAAAACTATGCACGTGTGGATGGCGAAAATTAACCTAAGAACGGCAGTTCAGCGGCACGGTTTGCGCAAGATTTTGAGGCGGCGGCGGTTTGCGCTTTCCCGACGCGCACCCTGCCGAATAATTTACCAGGCTAAATAAGTTATTTGACATGACGAGTCGTCATAGGGCATGGAACGAATGAGCGGAGTGCGGACGCAGAGGGCGCGGAGTGATAACGTAGCGCCCGCCGACACCGCTTTCAAAGCGACCCCGAGACACCGCTACCGTAGCGCAGACTGCCAAGTCTGCTGCGTGGGCGCGAAGCATGCATCGCAAAAATCAGACCTGTCCCCAATTCACGGACGGCAAAATCTGAATTGTTACTATTATGACTAATAATAACAACAATAAGGATTGCTTTTATGTTTCAGTGGGTTGCGTTTTTATCTTTCTATTTTTGGTAAAGAACACAGAATAGGCGGCGTGTTCGTTTTTGCCGAATGTGCAATTACGAACTTGTTCACTCAACAACCGCAAACAAACCACACATCCGTCACAATCCAATGAAACACAAAGCCACACTCAAACTCGGCAAACGCTTCCTCCAAGCCCTCGCCGTCGCACTCGCGGCGCACCCGCTCATCCCGCCCGTTCATGCGGCGGATGCCGTCGGCGCGCCCACCACAGCAGCGCAACCCGCTCCCGCAGCCACACCAGCCGCCGCGCCAGCCGCAGCTACTCCGGCCACATCGGCTCCGACTCGCGCCGTCGCACCAGCCGCCGCGCCCGCGCCAGCTCCCGCCGCTCGTGCATCCGCCGCGTCGCCCACTGCCGCACCTGCGCCCGCTGCCCCCGCCGCCGCGACTCCCTCCGGCGAAGAAGCCACGGTGTTCGACGCCGTTTCCGTTGAAGGTGCCAGTGTCGAAAAGACGGTTTTGCCCGTCCGCCCCAATTCCAGTTTCTACGGTTTTGAGGAATACGTGCTGAACACTCCGCGCTCGATTTTCCAAGTCGCCACGACGCAACTTGAGAACGACCACTTCCAAAGTTTCAACGACCTCGCCCGCTACTCGCCGAGCGTCGGACGCCTCGGCGCTTCCAACTTTTCCACGTTCTCTTACATTCGCGGCGGCACCGCCGACACCTCCCGCAACGGCGTTTTGCTCCTGCCCGCCGCCGTTCGCCCCTTCAACAACAATGCCTGGGAATCCGTTGACATCATCGCCGGTGTGCCGAGCGTCATCCAAGGTTCCACGGTGCGCACCGCTGGCGTTGTCAACTACGTGACCAAAAAACCATTCTTCGACAACAACCGCACCGAACTCTCGCTGACCCTGAGCCGCCTCGGCACAAACTCCAGCACAACTTACCCGCAAGTCACCGCCCAAGTTGACCAAAACTACGTTGTTAAAAAAGACGAACTCGCCGTCCGCTTCAGTCTCCAGCGCACCTACGCCGAACAGTATTGGGCAAACTCGCTGAGCGACTTCTACGACCTCTACGGTGCCGTCACTTGGAAACCGACAAAGAACCTCACCATTAACACCAATTACAACTACACCGACGCTGGTGGCCCCATGCCCTACGGTATCAATCGCGTTGACCAAAACCTGATTGACAACTGGCAATACCGCTCCGGCTCCTACGTGCCGCGAGTCACTGCTTATATAGACGCCAGCGGCAATGTGTTTAACTCATCGGGGCCGGGGCACACCGCGCGCTCTTACCTCTATGCCTCGCGCGCAAATCTCGGCTCGTTCGCGCAAACAACTGGCACCTCCCGCCAGCCCGATGCCGACCAATACACACTCAAAAACGGCGTTGACCTGCACTTTACAAGAGACCAGCCGCTCGCGGTCACTTTCCAAGCGCCCGCCGCCGACCAATACACGCTCGTTCCTATCAACGGCACACAGACGATTTACAGTGACACGGCGTTTAGCACGACCAAAGAACACGTCTTCCAGAACATCGCCACACTGCGTATCAACGACCACATCACCGTCACAAACAACTCGCTCTACCATCAAGTCAACAGTTATGTTTATGGCAACGACGGCTACCACAGTTATATGATTAACAAGATGGCGACCTCGCGCTTTGAAGTCGCTACCGATTACGAACTTGGCTCGCTAAAACTCGGCGCACTCGGCGGTCTTACAGATTTGCTTAAAAAACTTAGCGTTCGCCACCAAAGCAACTCCGGTTTTGAAGTGCGCTATTTGTGGAACCTTTGCGATATGGTCAGCGCAAGCAACCTCGCTTGGAACAACACACAAGACGTCACCAATCCCGCCGACGGCGGCGGCAAACTTGGCTACGGAACTATGCTCGCTACCAACAACATATATGCCGACATCCCCACCGCACAAAACGGTTACGATTGGATAATAGATAGCATGGGACGTCCGCGCTACGCCGCTGGCACTGGCTACGGTTTTTACACACCCATCAATGCAAACTTCTACGCGGGAAATGGACGCTATACAAGTATCGCGCCTTGGGACGGAATGATTCGCGTGAACCAACTCACACAGACTAACCTTTTCACCGAACAGAAACTTTCTATCGGGAAGATGTTCTTTCTACGCGGCGGCGCACGTGTCACATTTATCAATGACCGCATTAAACCGACATGGTCAACCGACTACGCTGTTGATAACGGCATTCTCCAGCAATACACACGCGAAAACTTCCGTGCCAAAACCAACGAGCGCAACTACGACATCAATGGCAGCATCTCTTTTCAACCCGTTGATTGGGTGACGGTTTACGCCGCTTTTGATAAAGACTATGCGTCCTCCGATTGCTCTTGCTGCATGACGATGGGCTTCAATACAGATTACAAAGATAACCACAACTACAAGTTCCGCAAAAGCGACTTCCACCGCTTGAGCACCCTACGCGAGTTTGGCGCAAAGTTTGAACTCTTGAAGAACGAACTTTTTCTCACTGTCGCCTATTTTGAGCAGCAACGCTACAACCCGCAGGCACCCAGCAATGCACACCCCGACGGCGGCGAAGGCGTGCCCACCACCTACGAGGGCTATGAACTCTCTATCGCTTACCAGCCGACAAATAACTTCTCGCTCGGTGCAAACTGGAGCATCCTCGACGTCACCGCCGCAGGTGGCACTAAGCAACAGAACTTCCCTGACCACACCACAAACTTCTGGCTAAATTACCAATTCGACAACGGTTTTGGTATCAAGACAACACTCTGGGCAACCTCCTCGTGGAAGGCCTCCAGTGTCGCCAAAGTTCACTCGCAATACGGTCTGGACGTCGGCGCATATTACGCTGGTAAAAACTGGCGTGTGAGTCTGGATATTCTAAACGCCACCGACGAAAGAAACTGGGCGCAAGGCAGCAATTATTCTGGCAACCAACCGAATTACCTGCTCCCCGCCGAACGCCTCGGCGTCGTCCTAAAAGCAACCTATCGGCTCTGATATCCGACCTCAAAAGCGGAATTCGGTTTAACCACAAAGGGCACAAAGGACAACACAAAGGACACAAGGGGTTTCCATTAGGGTGCTCCTAAAAATAAATTTTGCATTGGTGCATCTCCCGTCCCGTAGGGACGAAATGTCGGTAGCACGGGACTTTAGTCCCGTGAAATTGCCACCCCTACACCCGCGCCCCGTAGGGAGGCAACACCCGCGCCAAACACGGGTTGCGTCCCTAGGGGCCGCGACGTGGGGGGGGATCACGAACACGGGGTTGAAACCCCGTGCTACCGACATCCCGTCCCTACGGGACGAAAAGCATCGTTGTTTTCGGACATGCAGATTTATTTTTAGGAGTGCCC
>JAITPT010000282.1 GCA_031289285.1 Puniceicoccales bacterium | reverse complement strand
GCGTTCCTCGTGCGAAAGTTCACGGAAAATTAACCCCCCCCCGCGTTCCCCCCCCCCCGCATCCCCCCTCGCATTTCCCCGCGCCAAAAAAGAGACCAAGGTGCCGTAAGCCGGATTCTGTGTCGGCGACGCAAGCGAAGCCGACCGCATTCATTCCTCTAACCAGCGGGTTGCCCCGCCGATTCCGCCTCGCGGCGGTGCGGCATACCCGGAAGCATTGGACGAGCCGCCCGCTTCCCTATTTTGCCTTGCACCGGATTGGGTTTGTCCTGCCAACAGCATTACTGCCGCTGCGGTGGGCTTTTACCCCACCTTTTCACCCGTGCCGAAACGCGAACGCTCCGGCGGTTTATTTTCTGCGACACTTTCCGTCGCCGCCCTTTTTGAAAGACGGCGCCCGCGCTTTCACGCGGAATCCTGCCCTGTGGTGTCCGGACTTTCCTCCCGGCAAAAAAGTCGGGCGAATGCGTTCAAGCACCTTGGTCGCAAGCGAGACAAACCGCACACACCGTTTTTGCAAGGCGAAACTCCCGCCCGCCCGCGTCCGCCTCGCCCGCGCAACTTTCCCGCTTGCAAAACGCCACCTCCTCCGCACCTTTCCCTGCTTGCCTCTGCCGGTCACGAAAACCCGTTTCTGCGTTTCCTTTACTATATTGTATTAGCAGTCTGGGACAAGCAGCCGCGAGGAGAGCGCACTGCCCAACGGCGGTCAAACTCTCTAAACGCTGTTCCCCAAAGTTCACATAAAAGGTTTAGGAACCTCTATTGCGGAACGTCCCATGTGGAGGCTCTTTTTATGCCCGACTTTTCCGAAGCCACACGCCAACTCGCCGCCGCCATCGGCGCAGAACAAGTCCGCACCGACGAACCCTCGCGCTTCGCCGCATCCTTCGACAACTCGCGTTTCTCCTTCATGCCCGCCGCCGTCGTGCTCCCGCGTGACGAAGCCGACATCGCCGCCCTGCTGCGCCTCGCCAACAAACACCGCGTGCCCGTGACGGTGCGCGGCGCGGGGTCGGGTTGCGCGGGGGCCGCCGCGCCGCTACGCGGAGGTTGGGTGCTGCAACTCGCGCACTGGACGGACATCGAAATTGACGCCGCCGCCTCGCTCGCCCACGTGCGTCCGGGCGCACTTACGGGCGACATCGCCGACGCCGCCGCCGCGCACGCGTTGTTTTACCCGCCCGACCCCTCGTCGGTGAAGTATTGCACTATCGGCGGCAACATCGCCACCAACGCCGGCGGGCTTCGCGCCGCTAAATACGGCGTCTGCCGCGACTACGTTTTGGGGCTGGAGGGCTTTTTGCCGACGGGCGAGTTTGTCCGCTGGGGCGCACCGCTGCGCAAATACGTCAGCGGCTACAACATGAAAGACCTCTGGATCGGCTCCGAGGGCACACTGGGCGTCATCACCAAAGCGGTTCTCAAACTCATCCCGCGCCCGCTTTTGCGGCACACATTTTTGACCGCCTTCGCGACCGACGAAGCCGCGCTGGCGGCGGCGGTCGCGCTGCTCTCCGCGCACGTCGCGCCCTCGGTGCTGGAGTTTCTCGACACACAAACCGTCGCCTGCGCCGAGCAACGAAACGGCTTCCCCGTTTTTCCGAAAACAGAGCTTGCAGCCGACAGTGTCGGCGACGGTAACGACGACGGCGCGGCGGGCGGCGTCCCTGCCGTCTTGCTCGTGGAGGTGGACGGCTCGCACCCCGACGCGCTCGCCGCCGACGCCGAGCGTGTGCGCGAATGGGCGCGTCGCCATGCGCGGGCGTTTCGCGAAACTGCCGATGTCGCCGAGGCGGAAAAACTCTGGAACGTCCGCCGCACTTGTTCGCAGGCGATGTTTTTGCTCGGCAACGCCAAGCTCAACGAGGACATCGTGGTGCCGCTTTCGGGCTATGCGCCGCTGATACAATTCACCCGCGAAATCAAGGCGCGCACGGGTCTTGCCACCCCCACCTTTGGCCACGCCGCCGACGGCAATTTCCACATCCACATCATGTATGACCGCGACGACGCCGCGCAGTGTCGCCGCGCCGAGGAGGGCATCTTGCTGATGATGCAAAAGGTCGTGGAGCTTGGCGGCGCGATTACTGGCGAGCACGGCATCGGCATCACGAAGTCGCCTTTTTTGCGTTTGCAACACACGCCTGCCGAGATTGCCGCCATGCTCGCCATCAAACGCGCCCTCGACCCCAACAACATTCTTGCCCCGGACCAGATTTTTGAGGTCACCAATGTCTGGGAACACCGCCCCGTAAAAGTGACCCTCCCGTGGGACAAACATTGAGCGTGAGAACTGAGGGAAATGCTCTCAGCCGCCAGTGTCGGATAACAAGGCAGCGAGGGCGCGGCGGTCGAGTTTGCCGCGCCCATCGAAGGGCAGGGACGCCACGCGCAGCCAGCGTTTCGGGACACAGTGTCGCGCCAGTTTGCGCTTGACTGCTTCCGCCAAATGCTCTCGCCAACCACCACCTATGACGCCGCCACTGCTACCGTCCTCTCTGTCCTCGATGTCCACTCTGTCCTCGTTGTGGTTCTCTAATTCGACAAGCGCGGTGACACGCTCGCCCCATTCGGCATCCGGTTCGCCGACGACCAAGGCGGCGCACACACCGCCCGCCGTCAACAAAACCGCCTCCACGCGGCGTGGGTCAACTTTTTCGCCGCCGGTGATGATGTGCCTGTCGGCGCGTCCCAAAATGCGAAGACGACTATTTGCAAGAACGCCCTCGTCGCCGGGGAAAAACGGTTCGGGGACATCTGGCGAAAGCGAGGCAGCGCGGATGGCGACGCGCCCGGGCGCACCCTCGGAGGCGGGTTGCCCGTCTGCCGCGATGATTTGGATGTCCGCGTGAGGGAGAACGCTTGCGGCGGGCGGCGCGGCGTCGTTTTCGGGGACGTCCGCCAAGAAGTCGGCGGGCGTGCGCAGGGCGACAAATGCGGCGGTCTCGGTCATGCCGTAACCGGAAGCGAGGCGGATTTTTTCGGTGCGGGCGCGGGCGAGCAGGCTTGGGGGGACGGCGGCACCGCCGAGCAATACGCAGTCGAAGCGGCGTAGCCAAGCCGCGCCGCCGTCGCGTTCGAGCAGCCGCAGGAGCTGGGTTGGCACGAGGGAGATTTGGCAACGTGCGGCGTGTATCTCGGGCAGAGGCGCGTCCGGCGCAAACGAGGCGTCGCAGAGCACGACGCTTCCGCCGCAGGCTTGCGCCCGGAAAAACGGCATGATGCCGCCGATGTGCCAAGGCGGGAGCGGCGAGACAAAAACCGCGCCCGCCGCGTCTGCGGCGTCTGCACCAAACATGGCGGCGACCTGCGCCTCGGCAGCGGCAGCGAGTGTGGCAGCGGTGTGCCGGATGAACCGGACTTTTCCACCCGTGCCGCCAGTCGGGATGCGTAGCTCGCCGCGAGCGGCGGTGGCGGTAGCGGTGGTGGCGGCGGGGTGGACGGTGTGGACAGTGTGGACGGTGTGGACGGTGTGGACGGCGGCGGCGGCTGTGGCGGCGGCTGCGAAGAGTTTCTTTGCCTCTTGCCACTCGGTTTCGCCCCAGTGCGGATTGGCGCACCAGACGGTTTTCCCCTGTGCGAATGCCGCGAGCACCGCCGCCGCGTAACGCGCCGGAACAGGCTCGGTGACGACGACGTCCGCCGTGTCCACGCCGTCCACTCTGTCCACCGCGTCCACCACACGGGCGTTCCGGCGAGCAGCGGCAGCGGTGGCGGCGCGTGTTCGTTCGCGCCACCATGCGTCCCACGCGGCGGCGTCCCAGCCGATGCTTTTCGCCACGCCGAGCGTTTCGCCGTCCGCGTGTGCCGCTTCCCAGCCGTCGTTGCCGAAGAAGCCGAGCGTGCCGAAACCGTGGGCAAGCGTGGCGGCGGCGGGGTCGGCGGCGGCAAAACACAGCGCGGCCTCGCGTCCGACGGCGGTCTCGAAACACGAGGAGTAAATGATTTTTGCGGCGGGGTGTTTTTCGCGCCACTCGCGGAAACGCGCCGTGTTGCCGAGCAGTAGCGGCTTGACGACCAACGGCCCCAGCCAGTCGTGCGGCAGGTCTTCTGCGAGCGACACCGATTCGTCGAGCGCGATTTTGCGCAGGACTTTTTCGGGTAGCTCGCGTAGCTCGTCCATGCGCTCTGGCGGGAGCGGTTGTTCGAGGAACTCGACCCGCGTGTCTTCCAGAAACTCCAGCCACGGCGCGACACTGGCCAATGCGCCGTTGGCGTCGAGGCGGAGCGTTTGCCCGTCGCGTAGCTCGTCGAGAACCGCCCGCACACGGCGAAGCGTCTCCGGCGAGCTGTCTGCGATTTTCAGTTTGAACGCGCTGCAAAGCAAAGGTGCGTTTGCTGGTGTCGTTTCGGGCGTCAGCAATGTCGCGCAGCGCAGGGGCGGCGGCGCGGGCGCAGCGGGATTGGCGACTTGGCGGAGGGCGGTTTCCACCGCGCCGCGCAAGCAGGGCAGGGCGGGCGGGATGTCGGCGGCGGCAACGATTGCGCCGCTGTTTTCCCGCAGAAACGCCTCGGCGTCGCTGAGGTTTTCCCCGCCAAAACCCGACCACGGCGCGACTTCACCGAAGCCTGCGCCGCTGTCGGTCTCCACGCGCAACACAATGCCCGTGCGCGTGGTGAAGACGCCCGCGCCAGTGCGTAGCGGACGGCGGAAATGCCGCAGGTAGCGGAGCCATTGGATTGAAACGGTGCCAGCCATGTTTCGCCCGACAATGCCGAACCAGTGTAGCACAGACAATCCTGTCTGTGCCGCCGTCGCCTCTGGCGCCGCTTCAACTCGTCCGAAAAACGGCGGTTGCCATGCGGCGACGTGGCGGCACCCTGCGCTCGCTCATGCCCGAGGGTTCTGAAATCAACGCCATGTTTGGCAAAATCGCCCGCCGCTACGACCTCGCAAACACGCTGCTCAGCGGCGGCGCATGTCACTGGTGGACGCGCCGTCTCGCCCGCCGTGCGGGTGCGTTTCTGGGCGGGAAGGGGGTCGTCGCCGATCTCGCCACGGGCAGCGGCGATGTGGCGTTTGCGCTCGCCGCCGCCGCGCCGGATGCGACGGTGCGCGGCTTCGACTTTTGCGAGCCGATGCTCGATGTCGCCCGCTCGCGCCTTGCGCAAAAAGACTCTGCTCTCGGCGGGCGCGTCAGTTTTGCCTTTGGCGACTGCATGGCGTTGCCGCTTGACGACGCCTCGGTTGACGCCGTGACGGTGGCATACGGGGTGCGTAACTTTCAGGACAGGGCGCGGGGGTTGGCGGAGATTTTTCGTGTGTTACGTCCGGGCGGCGCGGTCTTTGTTTTGGAGTTCACGCAGCCGCGAGCGTGGTTTCGCCCGTTCTACACCTTTTATTTACGTCGCATCTTGCCGTGGCTGGCGCGTGTCGCCACGGGCAACAAAGACGCCTACGATTACCTTGCCGGTTCTATTTTGAACTTCCCCGCCGCAGACGCTTTTTCGCAGGAATTGCGCAGCGTTGGTTTTTCCGCCGTGAACGCCGATTTGCTCACCTTTGGTGTCGTCGCCCTCCACCGTGCCGTAAAGTAGCACCAATTGTGCCGAAAAAACGCTCTTTCGCCTCGAAAGTGGTGTCGGCGGGCGCGGAGGAGCACTCTCCATAAAAACAAGTGCCAACCCAATATGCAATAAAGTGCCAGACCCTTTTTCCTTTGACTTCTGATTTTTGTTAGGCACTGGAGGTCAAGCACCGCACTCGCGTGAGTGCGGTTGCAAAGCGGGGCACGAGCACCGACATCACTTTTGCCGACATCGTAGGCATCCGGTTGCCCTCTCAAAAAAGTGCCGGAATACAATAAAGTGCCAGACCCTTTTTCCTTTGACTTCCGATTTTTGTTAGGCACTGGCGGTCAAGCATAGCACTCGTGTGAGTGCGGTTGCAAAGTGGGGCACGAGCACCGACAACGCTTTTGCGGACATCGCAGGCATCCGGCAGCCAACACAAAAAAGTGCCGGAATACAATAAAGTGCCAGACCCTTTTTTCTTTGACTCCCGATTTTCGTTCGACACTGGCGGTCGAGCACCGCACTCGTGTGAGTGCGGTTGCAAAGTGGGGCACGAGCACCGACACCGTTTTTGCGGACATCGTAGGCATCCGGCAGCCAGCACAAAAAAGTGCCGGGATACAATAAAGTGCCAGACCCTTTTTCCTTTGACTTCCGATTTTCGTTCGACACTGGCGGTCAAGCATAGCACTCGTGTGAGTGCGGTTGCAAAGCGAGGCACGAGCACCGACAACGCTTTTGCGGACATCGTAGGCATCCGGCAGCCATCACAAAAAAGTGCCGGAATACAATAAAGTGCCAGACCCTTTTTCCTTTGACTCCCGATTTTCGTTAGGCACTGGAGGTCAAGCATAGCACTCGTGTGAGTGCGGTGGCAAAGCGGGGCACGAGCACCGACACCACTTTTGCAGACATCGTAAGCATCGGGCAACCAATGCATTACGCCGCTTTGAAGACGGTGTTGGCGGCGCGAAGGAGCACTCCGCACCCTCTGTTGGCGCACTCCATAAGGGGCAAAAAGCACCGTTGCTGCCCGTTGCCCATCCGTCGCCGCCACCCTCCCCAAAAAAAGTGCGCCTCCGTTGCGGAGGCGCACTTGTTTTAACGGCGGAAGGCGGGGCTTCCGTCCGGTTTGTCGTTTAGGCGACTGCCCACGGGTCGCGGGCGGGGCGGTCGAGGATGGCGTTGGCGGCGGCGTCACCGACGATGGTTTCGTTTTTTGTGTCCCATTTGACTGAGCGCCCGACACGGATAGCGGCGTTGGCAATGTGGCAAATCAGGTCGCCAGTGAACGCGCTTTCGATGGGATTGAGGGTGGGTTTGCGGTCACGCACACGGGCGATGAAGTTGTGCCAGTGGCTACCGTTTTCGGCAGCTTGGAGCGTCACCCAGTTCGGCTCTTTGACTTCATCGGCTTTGCCGCCAGCAGGAGGCCAGCCGCCGCCGTTGCGGGCGATGCGGAGGTATTTGCCGATTTCGGGATGGCTGGCGCGAGCACCGCCGCGGTTGACGTGGAGCCATTTGCCGTCCTCGCCAAAGAAGGTGGTGCCTTCGCCGCCGACACGCCCTTTGCCGAGCGATTTACCAGCGACATCAAGGGCGACGCTGGTGTCCATAAAGTGCAACTCGGTGCCGTTGGGGTAGCGGGCATGGACGTCCCAAGTGGCAATCGTGTCGAAGAGACCGGGCACGTCGGGCAAGCGACCTTTGGCGTCGTAGGAGACGGGCGCAGCGAGGTCGGCGTCGAGACCCCAGAGGGCGATGTCGAGCGGGTGAATGCCCCAGCCCGCGAGGAAGCCCAGCGCGTAGTCGGAGCTGTGGTAGATGCCTTGCGGGGAAACGCGAATGGGGTTGTAGGGTTTTTGCGGTGCGGGGCCGAGCCAGAGGTCGTAGTTGAGGTCGGCGGGCACGGGCGGCGCGGATTTGTCGAGGTGCTGGGCGCGGATGCGGCTTTTGGGGTCGAAGATGTTGCCGAGCGAGCGGTTGTCCATCCATTGCAACGACGGTGCCCACGCTTCGACGCGGCTGATTTTGCCGAGGAGGCCGCTGCGGACAATTTCGACGGCGCGGCGGAAATGCGGACGCGAGCGTTGCCATGTGCCGAATTGGAAAATGGCTTTGCGTTTGTTGATTTCGGCGCGGAGCACTTGCGCCCAACGCACGGAGACACCGAGCGGTTTTTCGACATAGGTGTCTTTGCCTGCGCGGATGGCGGCGAGAGCGAGCGGCACGTGCCAGTAGTCGCCGGTGGCGATTTCGACGCTGTCGAGGTCTTTGCGGGCGAGTAGTTCGCGGAAGTCTTGGTAGGCGGTTGCGCCCTTGTTTTTGTAGTGTTTGTCAACTCTGTCGCGCCAGTTGTTGGCGCGGCTGCGGAACACGTCGCAAGTGGCAATCACCTGCGCGTCTTTGTAGCCGAGGACAGCGTTCAGGCCGGCGGGTCCCATGTTGCCGCAACCGATGAGCGCAAAGGTCGTGCGGTTCGAGGGGACTGGGCGACCGTCTTGCGCGCGAACAACGCCCGCAGGGACGAGCCACGGCGCGACGACGGCGGCGAGGGCAGTTTTGCGGAGGAAGTCGCGGCGGCTAAGGGCCGACTTTGTTGGTTGCGCGGGTTGCGCGGTTTTTGTGGGTTGGGCGGATTGGGCAGGTTGCGCGGGTTGCGCGGATTGGGATGTCATAACGTGTGTGTGGTTGTGAACGGTTGTTGTGGTTGAGAGCGGCGGAATGCCGATGCCCTGCGGACAGCACGGCGCGGGAAAGGTTGCGACGGAAGTTGCGGCGGAAAAAGGGCAGGGCGGGGAGACGGCGGGACGGCGGTGGTGGCAGGCGGTGGTGGCTTTGGGTTTTCTTTTGACGGCGGCTCTGGCTAATGTGTCCGCGATGACTGATAATTTTGAAGTTTGGCAATGGGCACTCGCGCTGCTTGCCGCCTTGCTGGCGGGCGTCGCAAAGACGGGGTTCAACGGCGCGGGCACTCTGACAGCGGCTTTGTTCGCAATGATACTTCCCGCCAAAGCGGCTTCGGGTGTCGTGCTTCCGCTGCTCATCGCCGCCGACCTCGTGGCGGTAGTAATATATAGACGGCACTTCGTGTGGCGGTATTTTTGGCGACTCCTGCCGTGGGCACTGGTGGGCATCGTCGCAGGGTATTTTGCGATGGGAAAAATCTCCGACGCACAGGCGAAAACTGTCACTGGCGCAATTGTGGTATTGCTGACGGTGCTGCATGTTTGGCGGAGGCGTCGGGCGGAAAAAAAGGCGGCGAGCGACGACGCCGGAAATGGCGACGCTGGAAATGCGGCAGGTGGTGGCGCGGTGGCGGGTAGCGCACCGGTGGCGGAGGTGTCCCGTGTGTTTGGCGCGGCGACGGGGGTGATGGCGGGGTTCACGACGCTTGTGGCAAACGCAGCGGGGCCGTTAGTGACGATTTATTTTTTGGCGATGCGTCTGCCGAAAATGGAGTTTGTGGGCACGGGCGCGATTTTCTTCATGGTCGTCAACTGGGTGAAGGTGCCGTTCATGGCGGATTTGGGTCTGATAAACACGGGCAGTCTTCGTTTTAACGCGCTTTTGTTGCCCGCTGTCTTGCTGGGAACCTTGGTGGGACGGATACTGATTGCGCGGGTGAACCAGAAAACTTTTGAGACTCTCGCCCTCGCCCTCGGCGCAATAGCCGGTCTGAAGTTGTTGCTGGGCTAAGGGGTTGCTCGCTGTTTTGAGTGGAAACACAGATGGGTGTGTGGCAAAAAAGGGACAGACCCTTTTTCACTTGCGGGTGAGTGGGAGGTGGGCGGTGGGGCGGCGGTGACAGGAGGGCGGCGAAAACACGGACACACACGGACAGGCACGGACTGACACGGACTGACACGGACGGCGAAGGCGGGGCGGGCGGG
>JAITPT010000166.1 GCA_031289285.1 Puniceicoccales bacterium | reverse complement strand
TCTTTTGGCCGTCTGCGGCTTGCGCTTTCCGCTCCACGCACCGCAAGGTGCGCGTCGGGAAAGCGCAAACCACATCCGCCTCAAAATCTTGCGCAAACCCATCCCGCTGAACTGCCGTTTTTAGGATTAACCAGACTAAAGATTTTGCCATTGGGTCGTCGGAACGTCCGATAATCTCGCCCTTGCAGGGCTTTGTGTGAGGGGTGGCTTTTCCGGGGGTTCCGCTGCACTACACCCCCGGTTATGCACATCTCGCCCTTGCAGGGCTAAACCTAAAAACGGCAGTTAAACCTAAAAACGGCAGTTAATGCGGGCGGTTTTGCACAATCTTTGGGACGTCTGCGGCTTGCGCTTTCCGCTCCACACACCACAAGGTGCGCGTCGGGAAAGCGCAAACCGCATCCGCCTCAAAATCTTACGCAAACCCATCCCGCTGAACTGCCGTTCTTAGGGTAACGCCAACAACACACCCCAACCCCAAAGGGGTTGCCCAACGAATGTCGAGGGTTGCCACCGGAGACCTCGCTGGGCAACCCTTTCAGTTCCAACCCCGCGAAGGCGCGGACAAATCGGGGCTGGAACTTAAGAGACACTACATTATAGTCGTTTTATCACAGACGTCGAGGCGTGTTTTGGCGTGTCGTTCGGGGGAGTGCTCTTTTGCGTGGCGGCAGGCGCGGGTGAGGATGTGGGCGTGGGTGTTGTAACTTTCGTAAATTTATAATGATTGAAGTATCCGTGATTTAATCTTAATGCTTCCTCGAAGTTATGACCGTCCTTCAGTATCTGCAAAGCGGCGTTCAATAGTGGCCTTGAAAAAGGAGTGCCGCCGATTATTAAATTTTTATCTTTGTCTATGGTTGCGAGGAAGAGCGGTGAGTAGGAATTGTTCTTCTTCTCGACAACATAGACGTTGGGTAGGATGCTTGGCTGCCATGTGGTGACAGCGGCGCTATGACCGAGGACGCCGACATCCCCAACACTTCCGTCCGCCAAAAAAGGAAGATTCCAATTCGCATAAGGCTGCCCTTTTACCTCCTTGTTTTTCCAAAGCCCAATAACGGGGTCGTTGGGGTTAATGACAGCT
This sequence comes from Puniceicoccales bacterium, assembly GCA_031289285.1. Lineage (GTDB taxonomy): Bacteria > Verrucomicrobiota > Verrucomicrobiia > Opitutales > UBA953 > CALNBE01. The sequence goes on along the minus strand of JAITPT010000166.1, from coordinate 4,458 downwards.
TCGGGTGAAACTTTTTTGACTGGCGCGTCTGCTTTCTTATCCGACTTCAGCGTTATCCGTCTTTCAAAGGAAAAAGAAATCGAGTCTGCCGACTCAAGAATGTTTTCGAGTGAGTATCCTTTCTCAAGCATTTGGAGAATTCCTTCTACTTGGGGGTCTCTCAAGAATGAGTCTCCACGCAAGAGAACCAATTTTCCCCCCTTGTCAACACGGGCGAGCATATAGCCGGAATAAAACCTATCAGGAAGGGAGATTTGCTGATTGGTTTTAATTTTATAGACTCTGGGCTGAGCTGTTTTTTCCCAAGACAAGAGGATGAGGTTCATCTGGGCGTCAAAGTCAACGCTTCCGGCGATTCCGCCGTTGGGGAGGAAGACGATGTTTAGGGTATTGGGTTTTACCTGAGACTCGTCTTGCCCGTCTAGTGAGGGATATCCGTGTGTGTATTTCACGCATTTCCAAATGCCGACGATTGGTTCGGCGGCAGCGGCGGCAGCAGCGGCGCGACGCTCCTCGTCGGGGGAGACGAAGCCGCCCGTCTGAGACGGACCTCGGAAACCTTGCCTGCCGGATGTTCCGGCGCGAGGTGCGGCGGTTCGTTGACCGTAGGAGTTATTTGCCACAGTGGCGGATTTGTTCGGCGCGGCGGGTGCGGCGGCAGGTGTGTCGGCGTTTGTCGGAATGAGTCCGGCAAATGCGGCGATGAGAGAGAAGAGACTGATGCTTGTTTTTTTCATAAGGAAGGCACTTGAGTGCGGTTGGCTGTTGGTTGGCCGACTGGTGAAACAGCGGTTAGCGCGGAAAGTTACGGGATGTAGAGCGAATGTCAAATGAGGAGTAGAAAGTTTTTTTGTGCCACAAAAATAGAGCACTGACAAGTAGCGCGGAAAATGAAAAGTCTGCGGGCGATGGAAACCGTCTTGCAAACACCGCCGTCAGTGCTGCCGTCCTCGTCCGCGCCGACGTCGGTGCCGATGCCGTTGCGGACGCCGCCGCCGGAAGCGATGGGCGAGGCGGAGCGGGGGGCGGCGATTTTTAGCCGCTGCAATTTGCCACCTTGGCGCATCAGCGCGGTGGAGTTTCAGGACGTCCCGCAAGCGCTCGAAATCGAAGGGGCGCGGGCGACGGACAGGCGGCTTTTCGAGCGGCTGGCGGGCGTCGCCGATGCGGAGGAGCGCGGCAAGATTTTTCACGACTACATCTCCGTGAAGTTCCGCCTGCACGAATGGGAGGAGCACCAGGCGTCGGCGCGAGCGAGCTTGCGTCACAGCTACGTGCAGCTGCTCCACGGTTGGAGCGCAGATAGCAACGGGCGGGAAGCGGCGGTTTTGAAAAACTGGGTCGAAAGCCGTTTTGGGTTGCGGGCGACCTTCCACAGCGGGCGTCTCGCCGAAGACGCCGACGCCCGCGAGCGCTACTGGCTCGACCGGATGCACGGCGCGGCGCGGATGATGGGCGTGTCGTCGCAGCTCGATTTGCTCTACACGTTTTGCCAAGACGAGCTGCTGCGGCGTTTCGGGAAAAACGAACGCTGGGTGACGCTGTATCGCGGCACACACGACCCCGAGGAATACGCCGTGAAATCTGGTAACGGCGCGGGCAACGGCAACGGCGGCGGCGTGGGTGGCGGCGGCGGCAACGGCGGCGGCGTGGGCGGCGTGGGCGGTGGCGGCGTGGGCGGCGTGGGCGGTGGCGCGGGTGGCGGGGAGAGTTTGGTGGAGTTAAATTGCCTAAGCTCGTTCACCTCGGATAGCGAGGTGGCGTGGGAGTTTGGGTCGCGGGTGTGGGAGGCGCGGGTGCCCTTGGCGAAGGTTGTGTTTTTCAGCGGATTGCTGCCGCGCTGGTTGCTCGGCGGCGAATCGGAGTGGCTCGTCCTCGGCGGCGAATACCGCGTGAAGAGCCTGCGGTTCTGACTCCGGTTCTGAGTTCGGTTCTGACGTCGGTTCTGACGTCGCCCTTTCATCCTTCCGCCGCCAGCGGTTTCTCGCTTTCCTCGCGCCCGATGGAAATCTGGTTTAATCCCGCCCGCGAACTCGACGCGCTTCTGCGCAAGGCCGCCGCCCAAACACCGCTCTTCGGCGACGCACCCTTCGCGCCCGAAATCCGCCCCGCCGACCCGCGCTTCGGCGACTTCCAAGCCAACGGTGTCCTCGCCCACGCCAAGGCACTCAAAGCCAACCCCCGCGCCCTCGCGACCGCCCTCGTCGAAACGCTCAAAAACAGCGGCGCACTCGACAGCGCACTCGACGACACGCTTGTCACCACGGGCATCGCGGGGCCGGGCTTTATCAACTTCGCGCTCACGCCAAAGTTTCTCGACGCATGGCTGGAGCGTTACGCCGATGCCGACGCCTTCCGCGCCGGTGCCTCCGCGCTCTACGCTGGCAAACGGGTGGTGATTGACTACCCGTCCGCCAACACCGCCAAGCAAATGCACGTCGGCCACCTGCGCCCGATTGTCATCGGCGAGGCCATCGCACGGCTGCTCCAATTTTGCGGTGCCGACCTCGTCCGCGATAACCACATCGGCGACTGGGGCACCAACTTCGGCACGCTCATTTATGCCATCAAACGCGCCGGTGCCGACGCCACAAATCTCGGCCTCGAAGACCTCGAAGGTCTCTACAAAGAAGGTTCCGCGCTCACCAAGGCCGACCCCGCCGCGCTCGACGCCGCCCGCGCCGAGCTTGTCAAACTCCAAGCAGGCGACCCCGAAAATACTCGGCTCTGGGAGACGATCGTCGCCGTCTCCAACGCCGCGTTTCAAGAGATGTATGACCTCCTCGGCGTGAAGCCCGATGTGACACTCGGCGAGTCTTTTTACCGAGATAAAGTCGGGCGCGTTTATCAGGAGTTGACCGACGCCGGCCTCGCCGAAGAGAGCGACGGCGCACTGGTAGTCTGGCACGACGAGCATCCGCGTTTCGCCCGCAGCGCCGAGCCGTCTCAGCCGTTTATCATTCGCAAAAAAGACGGCGCGTCTAACTACGGTTCGACCGACCTCGCGACTATTCTCTACCGCAGCGAACATTTTCACGCCGACGAGTGCATCTACGTCACCGACGGACGCCAACAAGACCACTTTCAGCAGCTTTTCCTTACGGCGGAAAAGTGGTTTGCGGCGATGAGGGCGAAGGGGGAAGGGCGCAAACTTCCGGTGCTGCGCCATGTCTGGTTTGGCGCGATTTTGGGCGACGACGGGCGTGCCATCAAAACCAAGAGTGGCAATCCCGTGCGCCTAAAAGCCTTGCTCGACGAGGCGACCGCCCGCGCCGCCGCAATCATTGCCGAGAAAAATCCGTCGCTGCCGGAGGACGAACGCGCCTGCATCGCGCAAACTGTGGGCATAGGTGCCATTCGTTACGCCGACCTCTCGCAAAACCGCACACTCGACTACACGTTTTCTTGGCAAAAACTGCTCACCTTCGAGGGCAACACCGCCCCCTATCTCCTCTACGCTGTGGCGCGTATCCATTCGATTTTCCGCAAAGCCGGAGTCACGCCGGAGGTCTCTGGCCTGCTGCCGCCTGCACCCTTGGAAACCGAGACCGAAATTGCGCTTGCCCGCAAGTTGCTGACATTTCCGGCGGCCTTGGAACAAGCCTGCGCCGAGCTTCGCCCGCATTTTCTCTGCACCTGTCTTTTTGAATTAGCGGGTGCATACAGCACCTTTAACAATGCTGATAAAGTCCTTGTGGACGACCTCGCAGTGCGTTCGCGCCGTCTGCGCCTATGCGCCCGCACCGCCACCGCCCTCACCATCGGCCTGCGCCTCTTAGGCATAGAACCACTGCTGCGGATGTAAGGGGGGGGGGGGGGGGGGGGACAATGGGAGGTATAAATCTCACGCGAAGGCGCGAAGAAAAAACATAGATGATATAGATAATTCGTGTGTATTTTTGATAAGTTTGAGGTTTATTGATGTTTTTTGGTGATTTTCTGGTGATTTTTGAAGTTTTGTCGGATGCTGCGGCTACGGGGAATAATTTACCAGGCTAAAAAAACTACTTGACTTGCCGGAGGACGGGTGGGGCGGCAGGCACGGTTGCGCCGCACACGCGACACGGCGAAACGCACGGGCTACAACATCTCAACGGAAGACTCGGAGGGAACGGAGGGAAAACCGCAGATAACGCAGATGTGCGCAGATAAACAATAGGGCACTCCTAAAAATAAATCTGCATGTCCGAAAACAACGATGCTTTTCGTCCCGTAGGGACGGGATGTCGGTAGCACGGGGTTTCAACCCCGTGTTCGTGATGCCCCCCCCACGTCGCGGGCCGGAGGGGGGCAACCCCTGTGTGGCCCGGCGGTTGCGTGCCCAACGGACGCGGGCGCGGGGGGGGGGGCATTTTCACGGGACTAAAGTCCCGTGCTACCGACATTTCGTCCCTACGGGACGGGAGATGCACCAACCCAAAATTTATTTTTAGGAGTGCCCAATGCCGTTTCCCGCCA
>JAITPT010000188.1 GCA_031289285.1 Puniceicoccales bacterium | reverse complement strand
GTCCCTTTTTGAGGGCGGTCCCTTTTTGAGGGCGTTTTGGCCGTCTGCGGCTTGCGTTTTCCGCTCCACGCACCGCAAGGTGCGTGTCGGGAACGCGTAGATGGAGTGTGGAAGGCGTAGGTATCGAAACAGACTTGGCCGTCTGCGCTACGAAAACCCAGTGACCAGTTGGACAAAGCAATGCAAGTGAAAAAAGGGTCTGTCCCTTTTTGAGGGCGGTCCCTTTTTGAGGGCGTTTTGGCCGTCTGCGGCTTGCGTTTTCCGCTCCACGCACCGCAAGGTGCGCGTCGGGAAAGCGTAGATAGAGTGTGGAAGGCGTAGGTATCGAAACAGACTTGGCAGTCTGCGCTACGAAAACCCAGTGACCAGCTGGATAAAGCAATGCAAGTGAAAAAAGGGTCTGTCCCTTTTTGAGGGCGAAGTGGCCGTCTGCGGCTTGCGCGTTCCGCTCCACGCACCACAAGGTGCGCGTCGGGAAAGCGCAAACCACAGCCGTCTCAAAATCTTGCGCAAACCCTTCCCGCAGAACTGCCGTTTTTAGGTTAAAAAAGCAGCACACCCCGATTGAGGGTGTGCTGTTTCAAACAGGCAAAAACTGTGATTTCTTTTAGATTTTTCGGACTTCTTAATGCTTTTTATTCATTTTGTCTGCCTTATCCGTTTTGCCTTCTTTATTCGTTTTGCCTGTTCTATTTATTTTGTTCGTTTTTTGCACTGCGCCGTCCGCGTTACGGATAGACGCTGGCGGTTTTTCTGGGGAGTGGTTTTTCGCTGGTGGTGGCGGCGCCGGCGCGGCGTTTTACACCGGGAGGCAAGGCGTTGAACTGCTCAGGTTTGGGCGGAGCGTAGGCAGGGTCGTTGGCCGTGTCGAAGGGGTCGAAGGGACCGGGACGAGTCACGACGGGCGCGGTTTTGATGCGCGGTGGTTGCGAAATCCAGCCTTTTCCAAAAAATGTTGGGTCTTCTTTGGCACGTAATTCCTCAACACCCGAGTAGGGTCCCATCGCGTCCACCCACAACTTTACACGCAAGAGCGTTTCAGCGTCGGCTTCGATTTTTGGGTGATTGTCGCCGGGATAAACCTTTTCGCCCGCAAAACGCTTCACGAGACGGCTGGCGTAAGAGAGTTTTTTCATCGGCGGATAGGTGACGTAAGCGCGGGGGTCAACGGTCGAATAGCTTTCGACCAAGATTGTGTCCGCCCAGCCAAATGCGCCAGTTCCTTTTTTGTTGTGATAGGGGCTGCCCCAAGTCGGGTTGCCCATGAGGGTCATGTAGGGTTCTTTGAAACCGAGGAAGCCCGGGCGCAATTTGCTGTCAAAGGCTTTTTGCGCTTTGTTGCCCTCTTTTTCGTGGCATTTGCCGCAATACTCGTTGATGCCTTCTTGCACGTAACGCTCGTAGCCGACGGTGATGTCTTTCCACGGAACGGGCGTGATTTCGGAGGGTTTGCGGCGCATGGCTTTGCCAATTGTCGGCCCTTGGGCAGAGTTCATGTGCATCTCGTGGCAACCGAAGCAGCCGCGCATCTCGCCGGGCTGGACACCGGTGAAACTTTTCATCGTTTGCAGGGCGCGTTGTTTTTCGTCGAGGAGTTGGAAGTGGAGGGCGACGCCGCTTGGCGCGGTGAAGTTCACGCTGCCGTCAGCTTCGATAGGCACGGTGCCGATGATGCGTTTGACGCCTTCGCTTTGGTTGGCGGAGAGTTCGGGGCCGGTGGAGAGGTGCGGGCGTTTGAACCAGTAGGTGTAGGTTTTGTGCTCGATGCTCCAGATGCGCAGGAAACGCGCTTTGTCGCGCAATTCTGGCGGGGCACCTTCATAGACGTTGTTGCTGTAAATGGTGCCGGTGGCGGGGTTGTCGCGATTTTCCCAAGTTGGCCAGTCGAGTTTGTCGGGTTGCGGGGGTGGCACGGGGCGTTTGCGAATCGGCACGGCGTCCCAGATGTTGTGTGCGCCTTCGTTGATGATTTCGCGGTTGCCGTCGGTGTCCATGAAGAGCAGGACAAACTTTCCGTTGCGTTGGGCGGAGACGAGAAACTCTTTTTCGCTGAGTGGGTAGGGTGAGTAGTAAGAGCGGTAGTGTCCCGACACGTGGTAGGTGGTGTTTTCTTTGGGGTCGGTGGGGCCGTTGCCGCATTCCGGCCAATGCACTTCTTGCGTGACTTTGGTGAGACCGTGCGGGAAGTTCAGCCCTTGGGCGGGGTCAATTATGCCGATGCTTCCGGCAAACCAGTTGTGGTGTGCGGAGCCGGTGAACATCACGCGTTTGCTGCCTGGGATGCTGCGGGCGTCTTTCATCAAATCTGGCCAGACGGATTGGTTGCCCCAGAAGGTTTGCACGAGTTCGCCGTTTTGTCCCATCGTCCAGAGTTTCTGGGCGCGCCAGAGTGGTTTGTCGGTGTATTCCCAACGGGTGAAGAGCACACGCCCGTCGCCCATGACGGAGGGTGTGTATTCGGGTTCGCCGTTGCGTGAGATGATGTAGAGGTTCTTGTCGCCGGGCTTGGTGTCGAGCGGCATTTTGGCGGTGACCATCGCGTTTGTCGGCGGCATGCAGCGCACGTAGAGATAGCCGCGTGTGGTGGTGAACATGATGTTTTTGCCGTCGGGGAGGTAAATCGGGTCGAAGTCGTCAAACATTCCCGACGAGAGTTGGCGGAAGCCGGAGCCGTCGAGGCCTGCCTCGTAGAGGTGAAACGTTTTTTCGTTATGCGGCTTAAACGAGAAGAGCACACGCTTGGCGTCGTAGGAGAGGTCGGGGCGCCAGAACGTGCCGTGGAGCGGCGCGGTGGGTGCTATCTGGGTGAACTTGCCGTCGGGGCCGAGGCCTTTTTGGACGAGCAGCCGTCCGCCCGGGACGGCCATGTAGCCGAGGTAGTGGCGTGTCTCGTGCTGCCATTCGCGTCCGCTCGGATACGGGTTGTCTATGTAGAGCACGCTGTCGAAGTCGAGGACGGGGTTGGCAAAAATGATTTGGCGTTTCGCTTCGCGGACTGCGAAGTAGAGGCTGCTGTCTTGCGCGGCGGCGGATTTATCTGCGCCTTGTTTTGCGAGCACTTGTTTCTCGAGTGCGGCGAGTTTGGCGAGTGCGGCGGTGACGGCGGCGGTCTGCGCCGCGCTGCTCTTGTTCTCGCCGGATGAGCGTTGCGTGATGCGCTCGGCGACTTGGCGCGCCCAGCCGATTTCTTGGAGTGAGCGGGCGAGGGTCGGTTTGTTGTCGCACTGGAAAAGCCAATCGCGCTCGAGCACTGCGCGGGCTTCGGTGTCGGAGCGGTCCTGCGTGGTGGGCGTGGAGGGGTTGACGTGGCGGGCGACGGCCTCGTGGCGAAGCGGGCGCACTTGGAAGAGGTCTTCGAGGAAGAAGACGTCGTCGGCGGCGATGTGTGCCGTGGCGGAGTTGAGTTTTTCTCTGAGTGCTTTGGCCTTTGTCCAGAGGGCGCGGTCGCCGGCGTTGAGGACATCCCACTGGTGTTGGGCGAGGGGCATGTATTCAAAGGCGTTGTCTTTGACGCGCCCTGCGGTGGCGCGGCGGCCTGCTTGGTCGGCGAGCACGTTGTCCAGCGGGCTGTGCTGCCATTTCAGGACGTAATCGTTGACCTCGACCGGAAACTTTCCGTTGAGGGCGCGGTGCAGCGCGAGTGCCTCGGTGGGTGTGAGTGTTTTTCCGCCGACTGCGGCGTCAAGCTCGGCGATAGCGGCGGTGAACGTCTCGGCTTTGGGCGGCTGCGCGACGGCGAGCGGCGCGGCTGCGGCGGTTCCGCCTTCGGCAAACAGCTTGGCGATTTCGGCGGCGGGGAGAGCGCGGGAGTAGAAGCGGGCGTCGTCGAGTTTGCCTTGGAAGACTTCGTTGCTGCCGTCGAGCGAGCCGATGGCGAGTGCGCGTCCGGGCGCGTTGCCCTGCGAGCGGTGCCAGCCCTGCACGAAATCGTGCGCGGTGTTGAGGCGTGTCTGGCGCGGGAAGGTGCCGATTTCGCGCCCGTCGAGGAAGACGCGCATCACCTTGTCGCTATCGGCAAACGTGCCGGCGATGTGGTGCCACTTGCCGTCAACAAGCTCTTGCGGCGAGACGAGCGCATCCAGCTCGGCGTAGTTTCCGCCGCAGTTGATGCCGAGGGAGAGAAACTTGCCCTCTTGAAAAGAGAACAGCAGGCGGTTGTCGCCGTCTTCTTTGCGGAAGATGTTGCCGTGGCCGTCGAGCGTGCGCGGCGCGACCCATGCGGAAAAAGTGAACTCGCGGATGTCGGCGGGAATGACGTCGGGCGCGACGGAGAAAGTGGTTTTCTCGCCGCCAAGCTCGACGGCGTTGCCGAAGAGGCCCGGGACGGTTTTGAGTTTCCCCGGGACCTTGGCGTGGAAACGGTCGGCGACGGCGTTCTTGACGACGCCCGCGTCGTCAAACGTCCAACGTGCGACGAGGCCGACGTCTTTTGCGGCGGCTGCGCCGGAGATTGCTGGCGCGGCAAAACCGGCGGCGCAAGCGAGTGCGGCGACGGAGAGACAGTGTTTTAACAACATAGTGCTGGTGTGTGTGCGGTGGTTATGATTGCGGTGGATACCCGACGCGCACGATTTATGCGCGCGGGTGCGTCGCGTTAGAAATGTTCCGGCGGATTTTGTTCCATACCGTTTGACGCAGCGGCGCGGCGACTCGGCGGCGCGGCGGCGGCAAACGGCTCAGTGGGAAACGGCTCAGCGGCGCGAGGAGTTGACTGCGATTTCGTTGAGCAACGAAACCGCCTTGCCCGCCCAGACAAAGAAGAGCGAGACAATCACCGACCCGGGCACCAAGAAGATGGCGGTTTTTTCGGCGAAGCCCTTCAGCGAACCGCCTTTGTCCTGCGAGAGACCGATAATCATCAGCACGAGCGACGCCAAGAAACCGAGCACCAAAATCGCGGCGAGGATGTAGCAAGCGACGGCGACCCAAGGCGTCGTCACTGGCGGCAGAGGCGCGTAGCTCTGCATGGGCGCGTGAGCAAAACCCTGCGCAGGCATCTGCGGGTGATACGCCAGCGGCGGAGGCTGCGCACGCGGCGGCGCGGCGAACGGCTGTTGTTGCAGCGGCGGCGCGATAGGCCCGGAGGCTTGCGCGATGGGCTGCGGTTGTTGCAGCTGCTGCGGCTGCTGCTGTTGTTGCAAAGGTGCTGGCTGCTGTTGCGGTGCTGGCTGCTGCGGTTGTTGCAAGGGCTGCGGCTGTTGCACTGGCTGCGGCTGCGGTTGTTGTTGCGGGCGCGGCGCGTTGGCGGCGGGGTGCGGGCGGCGCACTGGTGCAGCCGACGGCAACGGGTTCGGCACCTCCGTGCCCGGGAACGGGAGCCAGTTATTATCGCCGGGCTTTGCGACGAGCAAAGGGCGTCCGCTTTGTTTTGCGGCTTGCGCCAGTTTTTGGATTTCCTCCGTAGAGGCCGGGCCTTTGGGCTGACCCTTTTCGTCGAGGTAATGAAGTTGCTCGGGCATGGCGCGTTTTCATGCGGCAACGCCCCCACACGCGCAACCCCAAAAAAACGCCGCCGCAAAAAAAGCATTTGCCAAACCCGCGCCACTCTGTTTCACCCCTGCCTCCTTTCACCAGCCACCCAATCAGTCTTATGAAAAAACTTCTCTCTCTTTCCGCTCTTGCGGTCCTCTCCGCTGCCACCTTCACCGGTTGCGTGTCCAAAATCGGCGTAGATAATCCGGTGGGCGACAACAACGCCTCGTGGAACAACTTCATCACCGGCACCCTCGTCACCAACTACCCGGGCAAGACACTCGAAGACGTCTTCAAAGCCGCCAGCCTCGGCGTCGAAAAATACGGCGCGACGCGCGTCCTCGAGCACAAGCCCGACCCGAGAAAAGACGCCCCGAAGACGCAGCCCTACTACGAAGTCATCGCCCGCACCGTCGGCGACATCAAAATCGACATCATCATCTCGATTGCCAAAGACCCGAAGAACAAGACCGAGTGGACGCAGGTCTCCGTGCAATACGGCACATGGGGCAACATCAAAGAAAGCCAGAAAATCGTCTCCTTCATTTCGCAAAATCTGTAAGCGCCGACGCCGCCCGAAACACAACGAGACACCCGCGCAGACACCGCCGACACGCCGCCGACGCCCGACATGTATATCCCGCCGGAGACACGCTCGCAGATTGACGAGGTCGCAAGGCGCGTCGTGCGTCTCTGGAAGTTTCTCGACGTAGCGACGCGCCAAAAAGAGCTGGCGCGTTTCGAGCAACGCATGGGCGAGCCAGACTTCTGGAGCAACCAGACCGTCGCCCAAAAACTCATCGCCGAGGCCAACCGCGCAAAAACGCTCATCAACCCAGTCGTCGCCTTCAACCGCCGCCTCGAAGATTTGCAGACCCTCGCAGAGCTTGTCGCCGAAGCACCCGACGGCGGTGCCGACGCCGAGCTTTCCGAAATCGCCATCACCGCCGCGCAAATGCTCGCCGAAGCAGACGCGCTCGAAATCGCCTCCTTCCTCACCGGCCCGCACGATAAATGCGGCGCCATCCTCACCCTCAAAGCCGGTGCCGGCGGCACCGAAGCCTGCGACTGGGCAGGGATGCTCTTCCGCCTCTACACGCGCTGGGCCGAACGGCGCGGCTACAAAGTCGAAGTCGAAGACGTCCAAGACGGCGACGGCGCAGGCATCGCCACCGCCACATTTCGCATCGAAGGCGCCAACGCCTACGGCTACGCCAAAGCCGAACGAGGCGTCCACAGGCTCGTCCGCATCAGCCCGTTTGACGCCAACGCCCGCCGCCACACCTCGTTCTGCGCACTCGATGTCGTCGCCGAAATTGACGACGAAGAGCTGGACATCGAAATCGCGGAGACGGATTTAAAGATTGACGTCTATCGCGCCAGCGGTGCAGGCGGCCAACACGTCAACCGCACCGAGTCCGCCGTGCGTTTCACCCACCTGCCCACCGGCATCGTCGTGACCTGCCAACGCGAACGTTCGCAAATCAAAAACCGCGCCATCGCACTGAAGATTTTGAAGGCGCGCGTCTATGAGAGATTGCAAGACGAGAAACGCGCCGAGCTGGAAAAGTTCTACGGCGAAAAAGGCGAAATCGGCTGGGGCAACCAAATCCGCTCCTACGTTTTTCAACCCTACCAAATGGTGAAAGACCTCCGCACCGGCGCAGAGACCGCCAACGTCCAAGGCGTCATGGACGGCGAGATTGACCCCTTCATCAATGCGTGGCTACGCGCCGGCGGCCCACGCCAACGCAACAAAGACATCAAGGTGGACGATTGATGTGCGACGAAAAACGCACGGCGCAAAACACGCAGCAAACGGCGACGCAAAATTGCGGGAAACATTCCCGATTTCAAGCTGTTCATCCCCGCGCAAAGCCGCCAGTATCGCCGCTTTTCAAAACAACAGTTCCTCACAACACAAACATACAACACGACTCATAACATTATGAAGAAACTCCCGCTCATCGCGCTCCTCGCCGCCGCACCGCTCTGGTATGGATGCGACAAAAAAGACAAGCCCGCCGCCACAAAACCGAGCGCGCCCGCTGTCGCTCCCGCGCCTACCGCAAAACCCGCGCCCGCCGCACCTGTCGCCGCGCCTGTCGCAAAAGCACCCGCACCTGTTGCCGCGCCGGAAGTAAAAGCACCTGCGCCGACAACCGCCGCGCCTGCCGTCGCGCCTGCCGTTGCTCCCGCCGCGCCCGCACCTGCGCCCGCTGCACCCGCCACGCCTGCCGTCGCTCCCGCAGCTCCCGCGCCTGCACCCGCCGCGCCTGTGGCAGAAGGTGCCAGCAAACCGCTGAAGATTGAATTTCCGAGCGTTGACATCGTCGGGACACCCGTGCCCATCAAGCTCCCGCAATTCCATACAAAGGCGCAGGTCGCCGAATTTGCCAAGCAGCAGATATTCGCACCCGAAGGCACGAAAAACCTCGCCAAGAACAAGACCGTCACCGCCAGCGACCCCAACCCCATCGTCGGCGAATTATCGTTTGTGACCGACGGCGACAAAGACGCCGCCGAAGGCTACGAAGCCGAACTCGCGGGCGGCCCGCAATGGGTGCAAATAGACCTCGAAAAGTCTGCCGCCATTTACGCCATCGCCGTCTGGCACTACCACCGCCAAGAACGCGCCTACAAATCCGTCGTCATCCAAGTCTCCGATGACAAAGATTTCAAAACCGGCGTGACGACAGTTTTCAACGCCGACTACGCCAACGACCTGAAACTTGGCGCAGGCAAAGACCTCCCCTACGCCGAGACAAACTACGGGCGCACCATCGCCACCCCCAACGCAAAAGGTCGCTACGTGCGCCTCTGGAGCAACGGCAACACCTCCACCGTCGGCAACCACTACATCGAGGTCGAAGTCTGGGGCAAATAAGCCGCGCCGACTTCGCAACTTCTCTGAAGCCGGGCGCGCGTTTCGCGTGTCCGGCTTTCTTCGCTTAACCGCCAACTCGCCTTGATTTCCAACTCACAATCGCAACTCGCAACCGCAAACACCCGCTATGAAAATTTCCAGCAAACTCGAATACGCCTTCCGCGCACTTGCGCGCATTGCCTGTTCCTACGGGACAAAAGAACTCGCCCACATTGAGGAACTCGCCCGTGCGGAAGAGATTCCTCAGAACTATCTCATTCAGATACTCAACGAACTGCGCGTCGGTGGCCTGCTCAAAAGCAAACGCGGCAAATCTGGCGGCTACCAACTCGCCAAAGCGCCCAGCGAAATAACCCTCGCCGCAATCGCCACCGTCATAGACTCCGAAATGCTCAACGGCAAAGTCGCCCTCCGCGGCATGTCTGGCCCGCGCATCAGCGAGGTCTGGGGCGAAATCTCCGGCAAAGTAAAAAACATTCTCGACAAAACCACCCTCGCCACCCTCGCCAACCGCGACGACGTCCGCGAGTGGGTAATCTAACCGAAAAAGCAGACGGTGCCGCGCCGCCGCCGACGCGCTGCGGGAGTCGCCGCCGAAACTGCGTAGCCGCCGCCGTAACGCCGTCAGCAATGCCCGCCGTCCGCTGCAATGCCGCCCTGTCCTTGCCCTGCTGTCTGCCCCGCATTTGTGTTGTTGCCAAACGTCCGCCGTCTGCGCACAATTCCCGCTGTTATGAGACTCTTCGCTTTTTTCAAAACAACTGCCCTACTGCTCCCGCTTGCCCTCTTTGCGGGCTGTGCGAGCACTTCCTATCCGGCCAACCCGCAATACGCCGTCGTCTGCAAAGGTGGTGCTGCCTTTGAGGCTGGCAAAAACGCCTACGACGCCGAAATTGGCGGTTACTGGCTTTACGGCAAAACTGGCAGTGTCCACATTGAGCCGCTTGCTCATGCCCTCGCCCCTGAGGAAAAACCAGCCGACCTCGTGCTCAACATCCGCACTGCCTTCGACACCCACGCCAAGTCTGACCTAAAGATGGTCTATATCAATTCGGGCAAGCACATCATCACTGCTCGTCCCGGCGAATCGGCTGTCAGCATTTCTCCGGGCGACACCGCCGTCAGTGCTCGCACGGACATTTTAAACAACACGGGCTACATCAAGTTCAAGGAGGATGGCCCTCACCGCAAAATCATCCTCTCTGGCGAGTTCTTGAAACGTTACGCCAACAGCGGTGCCCTCCTAAAATGGTTTGACCACTAAGCAAAAACACCCGCCACCGCGCCGCGCTGTATTCTGCGCTGTGTGTGTGGCACGGGCGTCTCGCCCGTGTCGCGTGTGCGCAGCACACCTCTCCCCGCGCCAACAACCGGCAGCCCCCACCGAAGAGTCAAATGAAAAAGTGCCTGTCCCTTTTTGAGTCTCCGCACTCCATAAAACTGCGCCGCGCCCTTATGGAGTGCGGTGGCAGAGGGTGCGAAGTGATAACGTAGCACCCGCCGACACCGCTTTTCGCAAGCAGCACCGAGCCAACGCAGGCAGCAGCCGACAGTTCCCGCCAAAGAGTCAAATGAAAAAGCGCCTGTCCCTTTTTGAGTCCTTGTTCCTCCGGAAATGGAAAAGTGTCTGTCCCTTTTTGTGCCCTCGTCCATCTGGTGCCAACGAAAGCGGTGTCGCCGCTCGTTCCTCGCTCTGAGGCGCAAAAAGCGCAAAAAGGGACAGACCCTTTTTCTCTTGACTTGCTATTGGACATGAGATCTTTGTTTTTCCACGACAACACCCCAGAACAGACAACTTTTGTTTTTATCCGACGGCAACTACACCAAATCACACCGACAAGTCTATGTATATTCCCTCTTTGGCGTTCTTTTGTGGATAGAAACCGTTCTCCTCGCGAAAAAAGATGCCCGCCGTCTGCCCTGCATTTGTGTTGTTGCCAAACGTCCGCCGTCTGCGCACAATTCCTGCTGTTATGAGACTCTTCGCTTTTTTCAAAACAACCGCCCTACTGCTCCCGCTTGCCCTCTTTGCGGGCTGTGCGAGCACTTCCTATCCGGCCAACCCGCAATACGCCGTCGTCTGCAAAGGCGATGCTGCCTTTGAGACTGGCAAAAACGCCTACGACGCCGAAATCGGTGGCTACTGGCTTTACGGCAAAACTGGCAATGTCCACATTGAGCCGCTTGCTCATGCCCTCGCCTCCGAGGAGAAACCAGCCGACCTCGTGCTCAACATCCGCACTGCCTTCGACACCCACGTCAAGTCCGACCTGAAGATGGTCTATATCCACACGGGCAAGCACATCATCACTGCCCGTCTGGGCGAATCTGCTGTCAGCATTTCTCTGGGCGACACCGCTGTCAGTGCCCGCACGGACATTTTAAACAACAAGGGCTATATCAAGTTCAAGGAGGACGGTCCTTACCGCAAAATCATCCTCTCTGGCGAGTTTCTGGAACGTTACGCCAAGGACAGGATTTTCCTAGAATGGCTTGACCCGAGTTCTTCCTATCCGGCCAACCCGCAATACGCCGTTGTCTGTAAAGGCGGTGTTGTCTTTGAGACTGGCAAGAACGCCTACGACGCCGAAATCGGCGGCTACTGGCTTTACGGTAAAATTGGCGGTGTCCACATTGAGCCGCTTGCCCATACCCTCGCTCCTGAGGAAAAACCAGCCGACCTCGTGCTCAACATCCGCACTGCCTTCGACACCCGCGACAAGTCTGACCTAAAGATGGTTTATATCAATTCGGGCAAGCACATCATCACTGCTCGTCCGGGCGAATCTGCCATCAGCATTTCCCCGGGCGACGCCGCCGTCAGTGCCCGCACGCACATTTTAAACAACACGGGCTACATCAAGTTCAAGGAGTATGGCCCTCACCGCAAAATCATCCTCTCTGGCGAGTTCTTGAAACGTTACGCCAACAGCGGTGCCCTCCTAAAATGGTTTGACCGCTAATTCGAACTTGCTTTCAAAAAGTCACTAAATCGGTTTTTCGTTATTGAGTGGCGAAGTCACCGCCAGCCCCAGCGGGGCGTCCAGCATTTAGCCGTGGGTGACTGAGCGCAGCGAGGGAACCCACAGAACTCGGTCACCCGCAACAAAGCCTCGAAGGGGCGACAGCAGTGTAGCACAGACAATCCTGTCTGTGTTGCCGTCGCCTCCGGCGACGCTTCGTCCGCAGGCAGGATGTCCGATGTCGCCTGCGACTCGGTAGTCTGTGCCACACTCCACACGCTGTCGTCCCTTCGGGACTCTGGGGGGGGGGCAACGGATACCGTGGCTTCCTTCGCGTTGCTCAGTCACCCACGGCTAAATGCTGGACGCCCCGTTGGGGCTGGCAGCGACCGTCTCTCATTCAAAGTGGCGAGGGGCAGTTGGGACTTTTTGAAAGCGAGTTAGAATAAGCAAAAACACCTCTCACCGCGCCAACAACCGACAGTCCTCGCCGAAGAGTCAAATGAAAAAGCGCCTGTCCCTTTTTGTGCCGTCCCTTTTTGCGCCTTTGGGACACATCTTTCTTCACAACCCCGTTGGGGTTAGAGGCAGATGCCTACTTCCCTCTCCTCCCCCCCTCCCTTCTCTCTCCGAATAATTAACCAGACTAAAGATTTTGCCATTGCCCAGAACGACTTTCTGAATAACTCATTACCAAGGAAGACATACCCTTTTTTCCGAAGCACGTTGCAGAAGAAAAATCAACAACACAAAAACAAACACGCACAACACACATGGATAAAATACTTAACACTCATAACACAAGCGGACGCGCTCCTATTCGTCGGTCTGCCCGCTCAGGGGCAGCTGTGCTGACAATTGCACTCGCTATTCTCCTCGCGGGTTGCGGCGATTCGCGCGTCAACACACGAGGAGTCCCAAGAGACTCCGTAGGATTTGCTTTCCTTGACTTCAAGGCAGCAAAAAAATCCACAGTCCTTGAAGCTATCGAAAAACGGATTAACAGCTACCTTGCATCGCCGGAGAAGGAGGCAGCAGAATTTTCCCGCGAATACGAGAACTTCAAGGTCAAGACGGGATTTAACCCCCAGACGGACATCGAAAGTATCACCGTTTCGGGAAAAATACTGGACAAAGATTCGCATCTCACCCTTGTCATCGTCCGCGGCAATTATTCTCCCGAAAAAGCACTCGCCTTCCTAAACACAGAAGGGGAGTTTGAAAAAGGATCCAAAGCTTTCAAAGAAGGAAATTATACTTTTTATCAGAATGGTAACGTTGCGTTTTGCTTTGCTCCAAATACCTTCATTTTTCTTGGTGCAGTTGAAGGCTGGGAGAGAAGAGACCGACGGGAACGAGATCTCCGCATCTACGCAAAAGAAATTGTCGCCGCGCTCGAAGATAAATCTAAGTCCTACAAAGTTCCTGATTCGCCCTTCCTCACAGAAGAACTTTCCAAGAACCCGATTTTGGCAGCTTATGCAGACACGGAAAGTCCCTTTCTAAAAATGGCACTGGCAACGGGTGCATTGGAAGCGCAACGGGAACTCGGAATTCCGCTTATAGACCCTTCGCTTCCCGTTCATGTCACCGCCGTGCTTGGCGAAAAAGACAATGTGCTTAGCGCAAAAATCCGCTTTGGCGGCGGCGTCAAAGGCGCAACCGTCACTTACTCCGCCGAACTTCCCGCAGATTACGCAACAAAAGTCGTCAGTGCCTTCGCCGAACTTCTTCCCAGAAAAAAGAAGCCCGCTCCTTATTCACGGCCTTCGCCCCGTGCAGTATCGCCAAGCAAATAACAGGGGAAATAACACCCTCGGGCGCCCCCCACCCCCCCCCCCGGCGCGCGACGGGGCGGGTGTGGCGGCCACGCCCCCAGACCCCCCG
>JAITPT010000105.1 GCA_031289285.1 Puniceicoccales bacterium | reverse complement strand
CCGCCCCCCCTCCCCCCCCCCCGCCCGTCCGCATCCGTCCGCCTCCGCACAAAAGTTCATTCTTGCCCGAACTTTTCCGGCGCGGCACGGTTTTACTCTGTCCTACGCACATGCCCGTCAACGCCGCCGCAATCCTCACCAAAACTTTTCCCCAACTCGCGCCCGAGTTCGCTGCCGAGGTGTTCGCCGCCCCGCGTGCGCGGCGTTGTGCGCTTGTCGCCGAGCGGGTCAACCTCTCTCCCGCCGACGTCGCCAAACGTCTTGCCGCCACCACTGGCACACCGTTCCTCGAGACGTTTGCCATCGCGCCGGAGGCCGACAAAAAAATCCCGTTGCGCCTCGTCCACGAGTATCAGGCTTTGCCCATCGCGCCCAAGGGGGTCGAGGAAAACGCCGAGACGCTGCCGCTCGTGACCAACTGGCCAGCGGTGGCGAAGATGGATGCGTGGGTGTTCGCGCTCACGGGCAAACACCCGCTCTGGCACATCGCGCCGCCGGAGGTCGTGGACGCCGCAATTCAGGAAAACTTCGGAGTCGGCTCGGGGTCGCTCGACAGCGCCGACCTCGACAAGCTCGGCGTCGAAGGCGAGAACGAGGAGGTCGAAGACGAGAACGCCGCGATCATCCGCTTCATCAACGAAATCATCACCAAGGCCGCGACAGACCGCGCCACGGACATCCATTTCGAGCCGCAAAAAGACTCGCTCATCATCCGCTACCGCATTGACGGCGAGCTGGTGCTGGTGCGCCTGCCCGATAACCTTGTCCACTTTCAGGCCGCCCTTGTCTCGCGTCTGAAAATCATGGCCAAGCTCAACATCTCTGAGCGACGCCGCCCGCAAGACGGGCGCATCCATTTCCGCCACGGCAGCGACGACATTGACATCCGCGTCTCGACGCTGCCGACGCTCCACGGCGAGAGCGTCTCGCTACGTCTCCTCGGCACAAAGGCCGCGCCGCTCTCAATCCGCGACCTCGGATTTCTGCCCGACGACGAGGCGCGCATCGTCCACCAGCTTGAACGCCCGCACGGCATCATCCTCGTCACCGGCCCGACGGGTTCCGGCAAGAGCACAACGCTGAACGCATTTTTGCGGCGAATACTCCGCCCTGAGTTGCGCATCATGACGGTCGAAGACCCCGTCGAATACGAGGTGCCGACGGTCAACCAAACACAGGTGCAATCAGACATCGGGCTGACGTTCGCCAGCGTGTTGCGAAGCATTTTGCGGCAAGACCCCGACGTCATCATGGTCGGCGAAATCCGTGACCGCGAGACGGCGGACATCGCCATCCGCGCCTCGCTAACGGGGCACTTGGTGTTGAGCACGCTGCACACCAACGACGCCGCAGGCGCACTGACGCGGCTAACGGACATGGGCATCGAGCCATTCCTCATCGCATCGTCGGTCGAGTTGATTATCGCCCAACGCCTCGTGCGCCGCCTGTGCGCGAGGTGTGCCAAACCCCTGCAAAAACGCCGCGAAGAAGTGCTCCCCTTTCTCACCGCGCTGGGCATCCCGCACAGCATCGCGCAGGAGACGGAGACCGTCCACGAGACGGCGGGCTGCGACTATTGCCGCGACATCGGCTACAAAGGGCGCGTGGGGATTTTCGAGATTTTGCCCGTGAGCGAGAGCGTCCACGACCACATCGTCAACCGCTCCTCGGCGCGAGAAATCCACGAGCAAGCGCTCAAAGAAGGGATGCGCACCTTGCAGCGTTGCGGCTGGGAACAAGTGCGGCGCGGCGTGACGACGCTCGCCGAAATCATGACCTACGCCGAGAAATACGAGGAGTGATGCGGCGCGGCGCGGCGAACGCGGCGAACACGACAGGCGCGGCGCGGCGCGGTTTTTGCGGTTGCCCCGTGCGCCCCTTCTCGCACCCTGCGCGGCTGAAATCATGCCTACAAAACAAGTCGTCCGTCCCAGAATACGGGGTTACATCTGCGTTTCCGCCCACCCCGACGGCTGCGCCGCGCATGTGCGCGAGCAGATTGAGTGTGCCAAGGCGTCCCCGCAGCTGCGGGACGGCCCCAAAAGTGTCCTCATCATCGGTGCCTCTACGGGCTACGGCCTCGCCTCGCGCATCGCCCTCGCCTACGGAGCGCACGCCGCTACGCTGGGCGTTTTTTTTGAGAAACCTCCCGAAAACGGGCGTCCCGCTTCCGCTGGCTGGTATAACTCCGCCGCGTTTGAAGAGCAGGCGCGCAAAGACGGCATTTGGGTAAAGTCGCTCAACGGCGACGCCTTTGGCGACGCGATGAAAGAGCAGGCAATCCAAGTGATTAAAAAGGAAATGCCGAAGATTGACCTCGTCGTCTATTCGCTCGCCTCGCCGCGCCGCACCGACCCCAAAACGGGTCTCTCGCACCGCTCTGTTCTCAAACCTATCGGGCAGACTTTCACCTCCAAAACCCTCGACACCGACCGCAACCGCATTGAGGAAATCACGCTCGAGGCTGCCACCGAAAACGACATCGCCGACACCGTGAAAGTCATGGGCGGCGAGGATTGGGAGCTATGGATGGAGGCGCTCGACGCGGCGGGCGTTTTGGCGCACGGCTGCCAGAGCGTCGCCTACTCTTACCTCGGTCCGCAGGTCACGTGGCCGGTCTATAAAAACGGCACCATTGGCCGCGCCAAACAAGACCTCACCCGCGCTGCCAACGCGATTGACGCGCTGTTGAAACTCCGCCGCGGACGCGCCTTTGTCTCCGTCAACAAAGCCGTCGTCACGCAATCCAGCTCGGCCATTCCCGTCGTGCCCCTCTACATCGCGCTGCTCTTCCGCGCCATGAAATCGCGGAGCATCCACGAGGGCTGCATCCAGCAAGTCTGCCGCCTTTTTTCGACCCAAGTCTATAACGACAACTTCCTCGACTTCGACGACGAGGGCTACGTTCGCATGGACAACTGGGAGCTACGCGAGGATGTCCAGAAGGAGGTCTTCGACCTCTGGCCGCGCATCACCACCGAAAACATGAACGAGTTGACCGACTACGTGGGTTACCAAAAAGAGTTCCTGAAGCTCTTCGGTTTCGGTCTGCCCGACATTGACTACGAAGCCCCGACCGAGCTTGACGCTCCCATCGCAGGTCTTTGACCGCAGGCTCGTCTCGCCTTGTCGCGCAGTCTGCTAAGTCTGCTCCGCCCGTCTCGCAGGGACGCCCCCCCCCCCCCCCACTCCCCGCGACGTTTCTTCCGCAACATCTCGCCCAGTTCGCGACATTTCGCCCCTGCGACTCGGCTGCGTAGGTTTTTTCACGACTGCCTTTTAGTAATTTGAAATCCCGCGCCAATTCCCTACCTTGCGCCGCATGTCCGAAACATCCGACTCCGATACAGCCGCCGCAAAAATTCTCGCCGCCGCTACCGCCGCCCGCGCCGCTGGCCAGCTGCTCCCCGCCGCATCAGAAAATCTCGCGGACTGGCTCCAGCCATCTTTCCTGCCCACGTGGGCACTCGACGCACTCGCCCAGCTCGCCGCCGCTGGCGAATGGGCAGAAATCAACAATCGGTTTTTCCAAAAACTCGCCTTCGGAACAGGCGGTATGCGCGGGCTAACTATAGGCGGAGTCGTCGCCCCCGCCGAGCGCGGCGCAGCCACCGCGCCCGCCGCACCGGAGCACCCCGCAGTCGGCGCAAACAACTTGAACGATTTCACGCTCGTCCGCGCCGTCGTCGGCTTCCACCGCTACGTCGCGGGCTGGCTCGCCGAGACTGCCGCGCAGGCAGGTTGCCCGTCGCGGCGGGCGCGCCTCGTCATCGCCTACGACGTGCGCCATTTCTCGCGCCACTTTTGCGGACTGGCGGCAAGCGTCTGGACACAGCTTGGCGGCGAAGCGTTCATCTTCGACGGACCGCGCTCCACTCCGCAGCTTAGTTTCACCGTGCGGCACCTGCGCGCCGACGCCGGCATCGTCATCACCGCCTCGCACAACCCGCCAGCTTACAACGGTGTCAAATGCTACTTCAACGACGGCGCACAGGTCGTCCCGCCGCACGACGCGGGCATCATCGCGGAGGTCAACGCCGTCCGCCTCGGCGAGTTGCCCGCCTTCCTCGAGACGCGGCGGGCGGGCGTCCAGAAGGTTCCCGCCTCCGCCGAGACCGCCTATCTCGACCGCCTCGGCGACAGCGTTCTCGATAAAAACATCATCGCCAAAACCGCGCCACTCGTCCTCTACACAAATCTCCACGGCACGGGGGATGTGATGATTTTGCCCGCCTTGAAAAAGTTTGGTGCCACCGTCACCACCGTCGCCAGCCAGCGCAAACACGACCCGAATTTTTCCACAGTCAAATCGCCCAACCCCGAGGAGCGCGAAGCCTTCACGCTCGCCCTCGCCAAGGCGCGACGCGTCAAGGCCGACATCGTTATCGGCACCGACCCCGACGACGACCGCATGGGCGCGGCGGTGCGCGAGCGCGACGGCACTTACCGCCTTGTTTCCGGCAACACCATAGGCGCGGCGCTCGCGGCGTTTCGCATCGCCCGCATGAAGGATGCTGGCGTCATCCCCGAAGCGGGTTCTGACCGCGTAGCACTCGTGAAGACATTTGTCACCACGCCGCTACAAGACGCCATCGCCAAGGCGGAGGGGATACGCTGCGTCAACACGCTGACGGGTTTCAAATGGATTGGCGCGAAACTGCGCAAATATCAAGCGGACGCCGAGCAGGGGCTTTTGGCGGAGGCCGAGCCGCTCTCGGCGTATTCCACGGCGGGCGAAATTCCGGCGGCTGTGGCGGCACGCGCCACCGGTCTGCCCGCCGCGCTGGCGCAAAGCATCTTGTCCAATCCGCTCGGCGGCCACATCGGCGAAGTCGCGCACTCCGCCGACTACGACACGCTCACACGCGAAGAACGTGCCGCGCTTTTGCAACGCCACTCGGTCTTTTTCGTTTTTGGCGGCGAAGAAAGTTACGGCTATCTCGGCAACGACAACACCCGCGACAAAGACGCCAACGCCGCCACGCTCATGATAACGGAGCTTGCCGCGTGGCTCAAAAAACGCCGCGTCACGTTCTCCGAATACATGAACGACATCTACATGCGCTGCGGGTATTTTGCGGAAGATTTGCTCAACATAAACTTGGCGGGGGCCGACGGCGCACGGCGCATCCGCTGCATCCTCGACAGCCTCCGCATGAATCCGCCCAAAGAGGCCGACGGTGCGCCGGTCGAAGAGTTTCTCGACTTCGGGACGCAGGATATCCGCGACGCCGATGGCGACCTTGTGCCCAAGGAGGACTTTTTCTTTTTCACTCTGGCGGACGGGCGGCGTTTTGCGGTTCGTGGCAGTGGCACGGAGCCGAAAATAAAGTTTTATCTTTTTGCCGGCGCAAAACCGGAAAACCACAACGCCCTCACTGCCCTCAAACGCCGCACCGCCGACTCCCTCACCGCCCTGCGCCTCTGGTTAGAAAAAGACGCCCACCGCCGCGCCGGATAAGCACCGCCAAGTCTGCTTCGCGCTTCGCCCGAATAAAGCGCCCGCCCGAAACCCGCGAAACCCGAATAAAGTGCCAGTCACTTTTTTCACTTGCATGGGGTTTCGCCCCGATTTCTTTTCGAGGCTGGCACATCTTGCACAATTTGGCATCTGTGCATTGTGTCTTTCATCGCAATAACTCGGTTATTCCGTCAGAAATTCCTAACATGCCTACGCTCCAAGGTCTTGTGAAATTCGCACTACCCCAAGCCCGAATAAAGTGCCAGTCACTTTTTTCACTTGCATAGGGTTTCACCCAGATTTCCTTTCGCGTCTGGCACATCTTGCACAATTTGGCATCTGTGCATTGTGTCTTTCATCGCAATAACTCGGTTGTCCCGTCGGAAATTCAGAACATGCCTCCGCTCCAAGGTCTTGTGAAATTCGCACCGCCCCAAGCCCGAATAAAGTGCCAGTCACTTTTTTCACTTGCATAGGGTTTCGCCCAGATTTCCTTTCGGGCTGGCACATCTTGCACAATTGGGGGATTTTTGCATTGTGCCTTTCATCGCAATAACTCGGTTGTCCTTCCGGAAGCCGCCACCGTTGCACTGGCTTCTGGCATACGCGCTTGCTCTCCTGCGAGTCTTCTTTTTGCTCCGCTGTCGCTTTTCGATATGTCCCGCCTTACACAACATGACCGCCGCTTGCTGGCGAAACACCCCGCCGGAATTGTCGGCGTGGACGAAGCGGGGCGGGGTTGCCTCGCTGGCCCCGTGAGTGCAGGCGCAGTCTGGCTCGATATGCACATCTTCGATACCCGCGACAGCCGCCGTCTCGCCCGCCGCGCCAACGACTCCAAAAAACTTTCCCCCGATGTCCGCGCCGAACTTCACGACGCGCTCTGCGAATGGGAGCACACAGGTGTCGTCCGCTTTGCGCAGGAAAATGCGAATGTGCTCGAAATTGACGCCTACAACATTTTGGGTGCGACGCGCCTCGCTATGCACCGTTGTCTCCAAACGCTCGCCACGCGCTACAGCGCGGACGGTGCCTCCTGCCCTTTTGCGGATTCCTCCGGCGGCGGCGAAGACACGCCGCTCCTCGACGACGCCTTTACCGCCAGCCCGCTTGTGCTCGCCGACGGGCGTCCGCTGCGCCCTTTTGCATGGCGTCACATCGCGCTTGTCGGCGGCGATGGGCGTAGCCTCGCCATCGCGCTCGCCTCCATTCTTGCCAAGGTGCGACGCGACCGCCTCATGGTGGAGCTTGGGGAACGTTTCCCTGCCTACGGTTTTGCGACGCACAAGGGCTACGCTACCCCCGAGCACATCGCCGCCATCCGCCGTCACGGCCCTTGCCCCGAACACCGCCCGCTTTTCCTGCGTTCGATACTCGACAACACCTCCGCGCCCGATTTGCAAACAGAGTTCGTGTTTTGAGCGGGGAAACTACGCGGGCTTCGGCTTCACTCAAATATCCCGCCGCCGAGCAGCGTTTCGCCGTCGTATATCGCGAGCACTTGGCCTGTCGCCAAACCGCGCTGCGTCTCGCGAAAGAGCAAAGCAGCTCCCCCCGCACCGTCCGGCGCAAAGTGCGCGTAGGTGGCCTTGTCGCGATAGCGCACCCGCACTGGCAAATCCCACGCCGCCGTCACGGGCGCGTTTAGCCACGAAAGATTACGCACCCGCGCCGTGTCCGCATAGAGGCCGGGTGTGCCCGGATGGTCGAATGCCACACACAATGTGTTTGTTTCAAAATCTTTTGCGACAACGACATAATGTTCGTTGTCGGTGTTCGACGGCACATCAATCCCTCGGCGTTGGCCGATGGTGTAACGGTGCAGCCCCCTGTGTTTGCCCAGTGTTTTTCCCTCAGCGTTGACAATCGCGCCGGGCTTGTCGGGGATATAAAGTGCTAAAAACTCGTTGATATTCACTTTGCCCAAAAAACAAATTCCCTGACTGTCCTTGCGCACGGCATTGGGCAAAGCGGCGTCGCGGGCGAGTTCGCGCACCTGCGGTTTGAGCAAATGCCCGATTGGAAAATGTGCCCGCTGCACCTGTTCTTGTCGCAACAACGCGAGGAAGTAAGTCTGGTCTTTATTCGGGTCGAGTCCCTCGAGCACATCCGAGCTGCCATCGGGATTATCGCGTCGCCGTGCGTAATGCCCAGTAGCGACGCCGTCAAAACCCTCCGCAAGTGCTTGTCGCAAAAACACGCCAAACTTCATTTCGCGGTTGCACATCACATCGGGGTTTGGCGTGACGCCTCGGCGATAGCCCTCGACTAAATACTCCACAATCCGTTCGCGATAATCGCGCACGAGATCGAGCACTCGAAACGGGATGCCCAGTTTTTCGGCGACTCCTCGTGCGTAGGTGACATCTTCCTCCCACGGGCATTCGCCGAGCAGCTTGCCGCCTTCCTCGTTCATCCAAGTCCGCATATATGCGGCATGAACTTCGTGCCCTTGTTGTTTGAGCAGAAGCGCGGCGACCGCACTGTCAACACCGCCAGAAAGTGCCACAAGAAGTTTTGACATTCTGCAAAACATGTGCGAAACACACATCGTGCGCGACAGCAAAAAGCGGTTTCTGGGTTACGAGTGTCGGCATTACCCTAAAAACGGCAGTTAATGCGGGCGTTTTGCACAATCTTTTGGACGTCGCGGCTGCTCTTTTTGCTCCACACCCTGCAAGGTGCGCGCCGAAAAAGCGCAAACCACGCAAACCATGTCCGTCTCAAAATCTTGCGCGACCCGTTTCGCCGAACTGTTGTTTTTTGGATTACGTGTCATGGAGAAACTTCGAGTGCAAGTGAAAAAGCGTCTGGCACTTTATTGATGCGCTGCAAGGTGCGCGTCGAGAAAGTGCAGATGGAGTCCGTCTCAAAATCTTGCGCGACCCGTTTCGTCGAACTGTTGTTTTTTGGATTACGTGTCCTAGAAAAACTCGAGTGCAAGTGAAAAAGCGTCTGGCACTTTATTGATGCGCTGCAAGGTGCGCGTCGGGAAAGTGCAAATGGAGTCCGTCTCAAAATCTTGCACGACCCGTCCCGCCGAACTGTTGTTTTTTTGATTACGTGTCATGGAGAAACTCGAGTGCAAGTGAAAAAGCGTCTGGCACTTTATTGAGGCGCTGCAAGGTGCGCGTCGGGAAAATGCAAATGGAGTCCGTCTCAAAATCTTGCGCGACCCGTTTCGTCGAACTGTTGTTTTTTGGATTACGTGTCATAGAAAAACTTGAGTGCAAGTGAAAAAGCGTCTGGCACTTTATTGAT
>JAITPT010000022.1 GCA_031289285.1 Puniceicoccales bacterium | reverse complement strand
AGTTCCTCGTCGGAGATGTTCTCCTGTTTGGGCACGCGCACGAGCACGTGAAAGTGATTGCTCATTAGAGCGTATGTGAGCACCTGAACGCCGCAGAAGTCTGCGACCTGATGGAGGTGCCTTTGGAGGACTTCCTTTTCGGAGTCTCCGAAGAGGAACTCCGAGCCGGTTGTCCGCGATATGCAGTGATAGACTGCTGACTCCTCATGAGAGAGGAAACGATGTTGTCTTGCCATAGTGATTAGGTTGGTTGGTTAGGTTGCGGGTGAAGACGGGAAAGACTGGGCAAAGAACAAGCGAATGCAAACAAAAAAATGTCTGACCCTTTATTTGGGATGATGGACCATCGTGCGAGAGGAAACGATGTTGTCTTGGTAGTTTGGTTGAAGGGAAGGTGGGGTGGTGGTGAAGGAGGGAAGATTGAGAGTGGGGGGATGCAAGTAAAAAAATGTCTGACCCTTTATTGGAGGGTTAGTCGGGGAGGAGGGGGTGGAAGAAGTCGTGGGTGAGGGTTTCTAATTGGGAGAAGAGGACGTTTTCGGGGAGTTCTTCGCCGAAACGATGTTTTGCGTAGGCGTCGGCACCAGAGAAATCACGAGCACCCTCCCATGCCTGGCAGATGTTTGCAATTCTGAATTCGCCTTTTTCTTCGAGTCGGCGCGTTTCGACGAGGAGAGCAGAGGCGGTTTCGGGGTCGAAACACGGCGGCGGGAAACCCGCAGCAACCGCATTGCGCCGCACAAGAAGAGCAGAGAGGAAACTCTTCGCGTCGGCGGGAGAGATAGGCTGCCAAGTGGTCTGAGAGGTCTTTGAGACATTTTTCTTTTCTTTATTCTTGTAAATGCCGTGCGAATAGAGCGGAGCACCCCCCGCAAGGTCAGCTGCACAATAGGCGAGATGGGTGAGACCGGCACGGATAATACTCTTCGCTGTTTTCGCGCCGGGATGCAGAAAAACTTGCCCGACATTTTCGAAGATATTCGTAAAGCGAGCACGCAAAACCCCACCTTCGAGAGGAATGTCGCAGCGAAAGGGCGGACGGCGAGGTCCGGTCTTTAAGGCACAAAACGCCTCCATAAGTGCTTGGGCACCGTCGGCAACTTCGCGAAAAGTCACGCTGGCATCGGGAGGTAAGACACCTTCGGCATGGAGCCGGGCAGCAGCAGTAGAGAGGGCGATGTCGAGAGCGAGGGCGAGGGTGGTGGGGGTGGCAGCAGTGGAGGCGGAGGTGAGTTCGGGGAGGGCGACGAGGGCGGAGAGAATTGCTTCGCGGAGTTTGTATTTTTCGAGGTGGTTGGGAGCGAGCGGACCGTCGTCGTCGGGGAGGTCGCTTTCGCCCGCGCCGAAACGGACGCCGAGGGTCTGCGTGTAGTATTCTTTGGCAGGCGAAATGAGGAAACGAATGAGGTCTTCGAGAGAGACAGGGATGGGGAGGGGAGACGGCGTGAAGGCTTCGGCTTCGGCTGCAACTGGATAGGGCGAGGGAGGAGGCGGTGAGTGGACGGTGGACGGTGTGGACGGTGTGGACGAGGTGGACGAGGTGGACGCGGCGGCGGGGGTGGGCTTGCTCGCTACGCTTGCTGACGCCCGGGCAGACGAGGGGGCGGTGGGGGGCGCGGGCGTAGGCGTGGCGGCGGCGGTGGGTGGGGCGGTGAGGCGTTTGGCGACGGCGAAGGAGGTGGGGTCGAAGGCGGCGAGGCGGGGGTCTTTGTTGGTTTTGAAGTAGTCGGGGCTGAAGGGGTGGAGGGGATGCTTGAGGACGAGAGCGGCGGAGAGCTTGGTGAAACCTTCGGGGGGCGCGAAAAACTTGTCTGCGGTGTCTAAGAGTTCGCGGACGATGGAGGAGGGCGGGCTTTCCTTGTTGTCGCGGAGACTTTGGCCGGAGTGGAAAATGTGGAGAGAAACACCCGTCGCCATGAGCGCAGTGAGAAAGGCGTAGCGGTCTTCGTCGCGGGCGTTGCGGTCGCCGGCGCGCGGAGTGGCGGCGGCGAGGAGGTCGAAGTTTTGCGGCGGTGCGTTGTGCGGAAACTGTCCGTCGCCCATGCCGAGGAAGGCTGCGATTTTGACGGGTGCGTTGCGTATGGAGCCGAAGCCAGTGAAAACAACTCGCCCAGCGGCGGCGCGGTTATTGGCGGAGGGGGCGTCGAGGATTTCGCGCAGAGTAGCGGCAGCGACGGTGAACGGGACGGTGAGGTCGGCGCAAGCGGCGGCGGCGATGTTTGCGCGGAAACGGTCGAGTGCGTCGTGCAACGCGGTGATGCCGGGCGAGGCACCGTCGTCGTCGAAGAACTGCTCGACGGCGTCGCTGAGGTGCTCGAGCCATTCTGCGCAAGGGCGGGCGGGGGCGTCGCAAAACGCTCGGAAGGTAAAAAGTTTTTCTGCGAAGTCTGCGAGTTTGCCGACGGCGGGCGCGTCTGCGGGGAGGATTTCGCAGGGCAGGCAGGCGGGCGGTGCGATTGCGCCGATGGGGAGGGCGAAGAGGGAAGGGCGGGCGTCCGCTACGTCGTAGGCGATGAACGGATTTTTGCCAGCGGTGGCGGCGGTGGGGGCGAGGGGCAGGGGGTGTGGGCAGCGGGTGTCGGGGGCGTCTGTGTCGGCGTCGGTGGGGTCGGTCATGGCTGCGCCGAGGAGGAGGCGGTCGAGTGCGAAACGCCACGAGTTTTGGTAAGTGGCGCCGGAGCCTGCTGCCTCGCGAAACGCGGCGTCTATGCCCCACGCGAGATTTGCTTGTTTGAGACGGCGCGAGAGGTCGTCGAATTCGCGTGCTGAGATTTGGAAACGCAGGCGCACGGAGTTATGGCGGAGGAGGGCGAGGATTTCGGAGGCTTTGAAACGCCCTGTCCCTGTGGCGAGTAGGGCGAGAAAGGCTTTGCATTCGGGGAACTCGCTGGCGGGAGATTTGCCTGCGAGCACCCACGGGATTGCGCCCTCGGTGCCGAGTTCGCCGAAGACGGCGGCGATGTGCGGGGTGTATTCGGCGAGGTCGGGGGCGCAGACGCGGATGTCGTCGGGCTGGAGTGTGGGGTCGGCGGCGAATGCGGCGAGTAGCTGGTCGCGGAGCACCTCGATTTCGCGGAGAGGCGAGTGGCAGTTGTGGACGAGCAGGGAGCGGTAGGGGGGCGGGGGCGGCTTGCTCGCTGCGCTTGCTGACGCCTCGCCAACGGTGGTGGGGGGCTGGCGTAAATCGCGGGGGGGCGGCGGTGTGTTTTCTTGGACGCCGCGACGGATGACATCGAGGATGCTTGGCGGGGCGTCGTCGGCGAAGTCGAAAAATGCGTCGCCGGAGTCGGTGATGTTTCTGTCGAGCCAGAGGCGGAAGAAGTCGCTACCGGGTTTGCCGAGTGAGTCGAGGAGTGGGTGGTAGGCGGCGGAGGTGTCGCCTCCGCGCAGGCGGGCTTTGGGAGTTTTGGCGTTGTCCCAAAAATCGGCGCAGGGGTTGATGGCGAAGAAGCGGATGTCGGCGGCACCGCAGTCGGCGATGCGGCAAAGGATGTCGAGGTGTGCGGGTGGCAGCGAGGAGATGCCGAAGTAAAAGACGCGGCGGAGGCGTGTGAGTTTCTGGAGAAAAGGTGGCGGGGAGTATGCGGTGGCGTTGGCGGTCTCGCGCATGAAGCGGGCGAAGAGGCCGGAGAAATGGCGCGTCTCGCCCGGGTGGCTGGCGATGAGGGCACGCCAGAGGGCGGCTTGCCAAGCGGTGTCGGGGGTGTCGGGTGGCGGCGGGTGCTGTGGGGCGGGGTTGCGGCGTCCTTCCCAGACCTCGAGCCATTCGGGGCGGTAGGTCATGTAGCGGTCGAAGAGGGCGGCGAGTTTTTGGGCGAGTTGGTGGCGGCGCACGGGGTCGCCGCCGACGTAGTTTTTGGCGCGTTCGAAGACGGGGGTGTCCTCGAAGTCGGCGAGCAGGCGCATGAGTTGCCAAGTGACGGCGGCGGGCGCGAAGGGGTCAGTCTCGGAGGGGGCGGCTGTGGTGGTGGATGCTGCGGCGGAGGCGGCGAGCATGGGGTTGAAGATGTGGTCGTAGAGGAAGCGACCAGGGAAGAGGAAGTTGATAGGCGGGCAGATGGCGGCGGAGCTGGCGATTTGGAGCTGGAGCCAGCGGGCGAGGTCGCGGTCGGGGACGACGATTGTCTCTTTGCGGAAGGGGTCGGGTGGGGCGGTGGGGTCGGCGGGTGCGGCCAGCTGCGCCGCGAGGGTCTGGGCGAGGCGGGCGAGGTCGTTGCCGTGGTGGAGGAAGAAGGGCATGGGCGGCGGGCGTGGCGGGCGGGCGGGTGGCGTGGCGGTGGCCTATGCTTGGGCGGTGGCGACGCTCGCCTCGCTGGCGACGGCGACGCCGGCGGCATCGGCCTCGCTGGTGGCGGGTGCTCCGGCGGGTGTTTTTTTGGAAAACTTGGAGAACCACAAATAGACGACGGGGGTGGTGAAGAGGGTGAGTAGTTGGCTAAGAATGAGGCCGCCGACGATGGCGTAGCCGAGTGGTTGGCGCAGCTCGGAGCCGTCGCCGTGGCCGAGGGCGAGTGGGACGCCGCCGAGCATGGCGGCGAGGGTGGTCATCAAAATTGGTCTGAAGCGTTTTCGGCAGGCCTCGTAAATAGCGGCGTCTGGCGACATGCCGCCTTGGCGTTCGGCGTCTATTGCGAAGTCAATCATCATGATGGCGTTTTTCTTTACGATGCCGATGAGGAGCAGGATGCCGATGATTGCGATGACGCCGACATCTTGCCCGAGTATCCACAGCGTGAGCAGTGCGCCTAAGCCTGCGGAGGGCAGGGTCGAGAGGATGGTGAGCGGGTGGATGAAGCTCTCGTAGAGCATCCCGAGGATGATGTAGATGACGATGATGGCGGCGAGGATGAGCAGGGGCTGGCTTTTGAGGGAGTTTTGAAACTCCTGTGCGACGCCCTGAAACTCGCCCTTGATGGTCGAGGGCATTCCCATTTTTGCCTGTTCGCGCTCGATGAGGTCAACGGCGTCGCCGAGCGCGACATCCGGCGCGAGGTTGAAGGAGACGGTCACGGAGGGGAACTGTTTGTAGTGATTTATGAGGAGTGGCTTGGTCTGTTTGGTGTCGAGGGTGACGAGTGCGGAGAGCGGTATCTGGCCGCCGGAGATGGGCGAGCGGATGAAGATTTTGTCGAACACGCCGGGGTCTTTTTGCATCTCGGCGGGCGTCTCGATGATGACCTTGTATTGGCTGATCTGGGTGTAGAACTGTGTGACCTGCCGTTGGCCGAATGCGTTGTAGAGCGCGTTGTCTATGTCTTGCGTCGAGATGCCGTGGCGCGAAGCGGCGGTGCGGTTGATGACGACGCTGAGCGCGGGCGAGGACGATTCTTGGTCGGAAACTACGTCGCGCACGACGTCTTGAAACTTTTGCAAATGGTCAACGAGGCGCGGTGTCCACTCGTTGATTTCGTTGAGGTCGGCGCTGCTGAGCACGTATTGAAACTGCGTCTTAGACATGAACCCGCCGATGCGCACGTCTTGCTGTGCCTGTGTCAGGACGGTGACGCCAGGGACGTTTTCGTTTTTCTTGCGAATGTTCTCCATGATTTTCCAGACGCTTTCGCGCTGGTCGCGGTCTTTGGTGGCGGCGAAAAAGCGAGCGCTGTTTTTGACGGCGTTGAGACCGCCGCCGATGCGCACCTGAAAGGCGTGGACGCCCGGCTCGCTGCGTATCGTCTCGGCGACCTGCGCTACGTGGCGGCTCATGGCCTCGAAGGAAGTGTCTGCGGAGGCGTCAACGATGACGTTGAAAAACCCGACGTCTTGCTGTGGGAAAAATCCCTTTGGCATCTTTACGAACACGAGAACCGTGAGGCCCATCGTCGCGAAAAGGGAGAACATCGTGAGACGGCGGTGGCGGAGAATGACGCGCAGCACGGCGGCGTAGCAGCCTTCGAGGCCGACGAAGAAGCCCTCCAATAGGCCGTCTATGAACCCGCGCACGGTTTTTTTCGGTGGTGCGAAATGGTGACGGAGAAAGCGCGAGCACATCATCGGCACGAAGGTCAATGACACGAAA
This sequence comes from Puniceicoccales bacterium, assembly GCA_031289285.1. Lineage (GTDB taxonomy): Bacteria > Verrucomicrobiota > Verrucomicrobiia > Opitutales > UBA953 > CALNBE01. The sequence goes on along the minus strand of JAITPT010000022.1, from coordinate 1,552 downwards.
CCGGAGATGAGGACAGTGGCAGTGATGGTGACAGCGAACTCGTGGAAGAGCCGTCCGACGATGCCGCCCATGAGAAGCACGGGGATGAAGACGGCGACGAGCGAGAGGCTGATTGACAAGATGGTGAAGCCGATTTCGCCAGCGCCTTTGAGCGCGGCTTGGAAGGGCGGCATACCGTCTTCGATGTGGCGGTAGATATTTTCGAGCATCACGATGGCGTCGTCTATTACGAAGCCGACGGAGATGGTGAGTGCCATGAGCGAGATGTTGTTTAGCGAAAAACCGAGCAGGTGCATCACGGCGAAAGTCGCGACAATCGAGATGGGCACGACGGCACTGGAAATCAGCGTGGCGCGGATGTTGCGCAGGAAGACGAACACCACCGCCGTCACCAACAGCATCGTGAGGAGCAAGTGCGTCTGCACCTCGTTGACGGACGTGCGGATGGTGCGGGCGCGGTCCATGATTTCGATGTCTATGCCGGGCGGAATCTGCGTCTGCAAATCGGGGAGCCGCTGCTTAATGCGCTCGATGGTCTCGATGACATTTGAGCCAAGCTGTTTTCGGATGGAGATGCAGATGCCTTTTTTTGCGCCCGGCTTGCCCGCTGCGACATCGGCGTCGGGGCTACTCACGAGTGCCGAGGTGTAGAAATCTTCTGGCCCTGCGACGGCGCGCCCGACATCTCGCACACGCACCGGCGAACCGCCGCGATAGGCGAGCACGAGGTCGTTGTAGGGTGCGGGGTCGAAAATCTGGTCGTTCGCGTAAATGGAAAAACTCTGGCGCGCGCCCTCGATGGTGCCCTTGGGCGCGTTGACCGTCGCCGTGGCGATGACGCCGCGCACGTCGTCGAGGCTCATCCCCAGCGCGGCGAGTTTTGCGGGGTCCACCTGCACACGGATTGCCGGTTTGCGCTCGCCCATCAAATCTACCTGCGCGACACCGCTGATTTGCGAAAGCTGCTGGCCGATGATGTTTGCCGAGTAATCGCTCACCTGCTCCAGCGGCAAAATGTCCGACGAGATTAGCAAGAACATGAAGGGCGAATCGGCGGGGTTGACTTTGCGGTAGGTGGGCGGCGCGGGCAAATCAATCGGCAGCTGGCGCGTCGCCGACGAAATCGCCGTCTGCACCTCTTGGGCGGCGGAGTCTATGTTCACGTCGAGGTCGAACTGGATGGTGATGCTCGTGCGCCCGAGGCTGCTCTGCGAAGTCATCTGGGTGACGCCCGGAATGAGCGCGAGCTTGTTCTCGAGCGGCGTGGCGACTGACGACGACATCGTCTCGGGGCTGCCGCCCGGAAGGTTCGCCGAGACGTTGATTGTGGGAAACTCGACCTGCGGCAGCGGTGCTATCTGGAGCAGCGGGAACGAGACAAGACCGACAAGAAATATGCCGATAGTGAGCAGTGTAGTAGCGACCGGACGTTTGATGAACGGCGCAGAGATAGAGAGCAAAGATGCAGGACTCATTTATGACGGAAGGCTGTAAAAGATAAAAGGCGGGGCAAAGTGCGCCGCGCCGGCAGACAGACAAGAGCGAGGGTGGA
>JAITPT010000322.1 GCA_031289285.1 Puniceicoccales bacterium | reverse complement strand
TGGCAGATGCGCTTTGTGGATTTGTGAAGGCGCACCTGTTGGTGCGTCGAACAAAGCCACGAAGTGCAGATGCCATAACAGCTTCCGCAAGACGACCCGACTCAACTGCCGTTTTTAGGTTTATAGCTATTCGTGTTCATTCGTGTTTATCCGTGGTTTCTCCCGTTTTGCTTATGGTTTTTCGCCGAGGGGGGTGCCCATTTTGGCGTAGAGTTCGCGGCCATTGGCGGTTTCGCGCAAGAGGTCGGGGGCGAGACGGATTTTTTCTGGTTCAAATAAAGTTGCGACAAAAGAACCGCCAAAACTGAAAAAGCCCGCCTCTGCGCCTTTGGCGACCGCCGCACCAGCACGGTAAGTGAAAGTCGTGCTGCCGACATTTGTCGCGCCGATGACTATCAGCAAGACCGTGCCAAACACTCCAGCGTCAAGTGCGACGATTTGGCGTTTGTTTTCCCAGAGCAAGGCGAGATTGCGCCGCAGAGCGATGGGGTTGACCGAGTAGAGCCAGCCGTTGACAAGGCGCGGCGCGGCAGGCGTCCCCGCAATAGGGAAATGAAAACGGTGGTAGTCCGTCGGGCAAAGCCGCGAGCACACAAGCGTCCCGTGTTGGTAACGTTCGGCGAGGGCGACGTCGCCGAGCAAAGCGGGGAGGTCGAAACGTTGCCCCTTGGCATAAACGGCGGCGGTTTGCGCGACATCTTGAAAACCCAAGTGGCGTCCGTCCGCCGGCAGCGTGGCGGTGGTGTCGTCGGGGGCGAGCGGGCGGGCGGAGGGTTTGAGCCGCCGCGAAAAAAACTCGTCAAAGGAGGCGAAGGAATCTGGTGCGTCGGCAAACTCTGCGGGGTCGAGTGCGAAGTCGCGAATGAAGGGCGCGATTTTTGCGCGGCTTTCGGGGCGACGCATCCGCCGTCCGAACCAGCGCGAGAAAAAGGCACGTCGCACGAGCGGCAGCAGCGCGAGACGTCCGGCGGCGGTCTCATAGACCCAGCGCATCGGTTTTTCGCCGTAGATTTTTTCGGTTTCTACGCCGCCGGTGTGGCGGTTGAAGAAGACGACTGGTTCCGATTTCATGCGCCGTAGCTTCGCCGGAAAAAGCGAGGCGGGGAAGACTTTTTCGGGCGGGGATGCGGGGAAACTGCTGGCCTGCCCAATCGCGCTGGTGCGGCGGGTGTGCTCATTGCGGCTTTGTAGGCGGAACGGGCAGAACGGGCGGGACAGGCGGGGCTGCAGCAGGGACAGGCGGAACAGTGGCGGTTGGAACGGCGGCGGTGCCAGCGGTTGGAACGGCGACTGCTGCGGCTGTGTTTGTGGCTGTGTTTGCGTTTGCGGCTGCGGCGGGCGGGAGTTTTTCGAGGCGGGCGGTCATGTCGCGGGCGGGCACACATAGCTCGTAGCCGTTTTTCGCGGCACCTTTTTCCACGGCCAAACCGAGGGAGCGGACTTGGGCACCGAGGCGGGAGTGTGTGCGGACGACACGCACGAGCGCGGCGTCGCCGAGGCGGGCGGGTTCGCGGATGCCGAGCTTTTTGCCGTCGGGGATGGCGAGCGAGCGGTCGAGCCATGCGACGGCATGAAGCCCGTCTTCCGAGACCCAGACAACTTTGCCGATGACCGGATTTTTCGGTGCACCCGCCAGCGACACAAACCCAGCACCCTCGCTGTCAGCACCAGCACCGTTGGCGTCGGCGACGTCGCCAGCGGTGCGGCGCGGATTGGCACCCGCGTCTTGGCGCGGCGAGCGGGGGCGGGCGTTGTCAAAAAAGTATTGAGCAGAGGCGGCGGCAGGCGCGACGAGGAGCAGCACGAGGGCGGCGCGAAGGTTCAGTTGCATAGCGGCAGTTCCTCGGACGGCGGCGTCAATCCGCTATTTTTCCAACAACCGTGCCGGAGGGGATGACGGCGTTTTTCTTCACGATGAGAACGCCGTCGCGTTTGTAAAAAGTGTTGGTCTCCCATTTTTCCTCCACGCCCTCGGGCGAGAGAACGACGTTGTCGCCGATGCGGGCGTTCTTGTCTATGATGGCGTCGGAGATGCGGCAGTTGGCACCGACGCCGACGCCGGGCTGTGTCGGCGGGAGGTCTTCCGCAAAGTCCCAAGGCACCTCGTGAAAATCTGCGCCGAGCATGACGACGTTGCGCAGGCGCGAGCCATCGCGGATGACGCTGCGCACGCCGATGACGCAGCGGCTCAGGTCGGCGTTGGTGATGATGCTGCCCTCGGAGAGGACGACGCGCTCGACGCGCCCGCCGTTGAGTTTGGCGGGCGGCAGGAAACGGGCGTGTGAGTAAATCGGGCGTTCGCTGTCAAAAAAGTTGAACAGCGGAACGGGGTCGGTGAGGGCGAGGTTCGCCTCCCAAAACGAGCGCACGGTGCCGATGTCTTCCCAGTAACCGTTGAAAACGTAGGACTGGATTTTGCGTTTGCCCAGAAGCGACGGGATGACCTCTTTGCCAAAATCCTTCATGCCGCCGTCGGCGAGTGCGTCGCGGAGCGCCCTGCCGCTGAAGACGTAGATGCCCATCGAGGCGAGGCAGTAGGGCGCGTCGCCGCCGTCTTTGATGGCGTCGCGGACGGGGCCAGTGACGACGAGCGAGGCGATGACGGCGGGGTCGGTGGGTTTCTCGACGAAGCCGACGATTTCGCCAGTGTCGTTGACGCGTGAGACGCCGAGGCCGAGCACGGCGTCGGGGGCGACCGCCTTGGTGGCGATGGTGAGGTCGGCGTGGGCGCGCTGGTGCTCGATGACCAGTGCGCGGAGGTTCATGCGAAAAAGCTGGTCGCCGGAGAGGATGATAACGAGGTCGCTATCGGCGACGGCGAAGTGGTGGAGGTTCTGGCGGACGGCGTCGGCGGTGCCTTGATACCACGCATCTTTTTCGAGGGTCTGCTCGGCGGCGAGGATGTCCACGCGCCCGCGCCCAAAGGGGTCGAAGACGTAGGACTGCTGGATGTGTTTGTGCAGCGAGGCCGTGTTGAACTGCGTCAAGAGATAAATCTGGTTGAAACCGGAGTTGATGCAGTTGCTGATGGGGATGTCCACGAGCCGGTAACTACCGCCGAGGGGCACCGCAGGTTTGCAGCGGGCTTGGGTAAGAGGGTGGAGTCGCGAACCACGACCGCCGCCCATGATGACGCATTTGACATTGGGGGAGCGCATGGGCGCAAAGAGACGGCGGCAGGCAGCATTTGGCAAGGGGAAACTGGCGGCGGAAGGGCGGGGGCGGGGCGTCAGACCCACGGACAGGTTCGAACAGGTTGACCCACCCTTTGCGCTGGAAAACCATGTTTCGTTGCGGGTCTTGGCGAAAGCCGGCCTGGCGGGTCTAAAAAATGCAGTTCGCCGCACCCTACGCTACCGTCAAAAAGTGCTCCAAGTGCTCCCGCCCGCACCCGCGCCCACGCCGCTGGCAAACACGCGCCTCGCCAAAATTACTCAATGGCTGCGCAAGATTACTCAATGACTGAGTAAAATTGCTCAACCATTGAGTAAAATCGCCTTGCCGCCCGCCGCTGCTTCCCCATTCTCGCTGCCATGCCACTCGCTCCCACGCCACTCGCCGCTACGCCACTCGTTCCCGCGCCCATGCCCACGCCCGCGCTCATCACTTACGAACGCGAAATCGTCCAAAAACTTCTCACTGCCTTGGAAAAAATGCCTCAACTGCTGCACGTCGTTGCGGGGCCGCGTCAAGTTGGCAAGACCACCGCCGTCCGCCAACTCGCGCAGAAGCTCCCCTTTCCGTTTCGCTATGCCGCTGCCGATGCGCCGCTGCCGCCCGGCCCCGAATGGCTCGAAACGCATTGGCAAGCCGCGACCGCCGACGCCGCTCGCACGCAGGGAACCGTGTTGCTCGTGCTCGACGAAATCCAAAAAGTTCGCGGCTGGAGCGAGACCATCAAGCGCCTCTGGGACGCCAACGTCGCTCGCGGCCTACCGTTGCGCGTCG
>JAITPT010000311.1 GCA_031289285.1 Puniceicoccales bacterium | reverse complement strand
CCCGCCGCCGCCCCCCCCGCAGTCTGGACATCGGAAACCACTACTCGCGCCGCCGCCGCCCGCCCGTCCGCTCTGTAACAAACCGCAAACACACATGTCGCGTCGGCAAAATCTGCTTTGCAGAAGACGCGGTTTTGCGTTTTGTTCCGTCGCAACCAACATATTTTTCCATCCGACTGTCTGCCATGAAACACATCCGCCGCGCCGCCGCACCCGTCCTCGCCGCCCTTCTTTTTCCAGCCGCGCTCGCCGCGCAGCAAGCCTTCGATTCCGCCGCGCCGCCGCGCCAGCCCGCCGCGCCTGCTGCCGCGCCAGCCAACCCGTCCGCCACTGCGCCCGCCGTTCCCGCTGCCCGCCAACCCGCCGCCACGCCTACGTTTTTTCGCAGGTCCGACAAGCCGTCCCGCAGGCCGGCTGCTGTTGCACCCCTTCCCGCCGACCCCTCGGCAGGGCTTACTCGGGAGGAGTATCTCCGAGCACTGTGGAATAATGTAAACCGAAATTACCCCCGCGCCAATGTGGACGGCGTCATCGTCACTCTCTTTGAAATCCAAAAAATGATAACTCCGCTTCTACCGTCCATTGACCGCGAGGTCAAAGGCGACTTGCGCGAGCGAGACAAACGCCTGTTTGCAATGATTACGCAGCAGGTGCAGGTCACCTGCGACCACAAGGTCATGATGCGCGCCTTCGCTGAGCAAGGGGGTAGTTTCCCGCCGGGAGCTGTCGCTATGGAAATTGATACAAAAATACAAGCCGCCTTCAACGGTGACCGCAGTGCTTACCTCAACTCGCTCCGCTTGCGAGGGATTACGCCGCTCGAAGACCGCCGCCAGATGGAGGAAATTCTCGTCATGCAGGCCATGCAAAGGGACGCTATAAAATACGTCGGCGACGCCAGCCCCAAGCGCATCGCGGAGTTTTACGAGAGAAACAAAGCCACGCATTTCACGCGTGCCGAGCAAATCCGTTACCGCCAAATCCAGCTTTCACCGGGCGCGACAGAGACCAACGCCGACGTCTTCAAACAGCGCGATTACGTGCTCGCCGAGTTGCAAAAAAAGACCCCCTTCTCCACCCTCGTCATGCGCTCTTTCAACAAAGCTCCCACCCGTTTCGACGACGGCGGCGCGACGCAGTGGTATAACTCTGCCGACATCAACGAAAAAGTTATCGCCGCGCTCAAAGCCATCCCCGACGGTGGCGTGACCAGCGTGGTTGACTTCACGGGGCCAGACGGGCGCGCCGACCTCCACATTTTCCAACGCGTCGAGTTTCGCCCGGGCGGCGTCGTGCCGCTCGCCGAGGTGCAGGATCAAATCGCGGCGGAGATTGTTCGCGGCGAGCAAAACAGCGCACTCGACAGGATGATGGATCGGCAGCGCCAAAAATATTTCCTGCGGTTCTACTGAGCGGCGAATGCCAATGGACATTTCCCCTTTCTTAAACGAGTTTGCGCGGGTCGCCGCCTTCCACGCAGTCGGGGTCGCCAGCCCCGGTCCCGACTTCGCAATCGTTTTCCAGCAAAGCATCGCACACGGGCGACGCGTCGCGATTTGGACGAGCCTCGGTATCGCGACAGGGATTTTTTTCCACGTCGCCTACTCCCTCATCGGTCTGGGCTGGCTGCTCAAACAATACCCGCAAGCTGCCGAGGCGGTGAAATACGTCGGCGCGGCCTATCTCGCGTGGATAGGCGTGAAGGCCCTGCTGGCAAAACCGCAAACCACCGTCGGCGTCGGCGCAGACGTCGGCGCAGGTGCGGACGCCAGTGCGTCCGGCGAAGCGATGCTCGACGCCCGCCAACGCGAAGATGCCGCCGCGCCAACCGCCGCCGCGCCCGCCACGTTTTCCGCTGCCGCCGCCTTTCGCCAAGGTCTCTTAGTCAACGTCCTCAACCCCAAAGTCGCCCTCTTCTTCGTCGCCGTTTTCACATCGGGAAAAATCGTCGGCCCCGACTCGCCTTTTCCCGCCCGCCTGTTTTACGGCGTCTGGATGGCGGCGATGACTGCCGTCTGGTTCAGCTGCGTCTCCTGCTTTTTCACTAAGGCGAGCGTCCGCGCCGTCTTCCTGCGTTTCGGGCACTGGCTCGACCGCGTCATGGGCGTCATCCTGCTCGCCCTCGCGCTCAAACTCGCGCTCGATTCCCTTTCCTTCTGACGTTTTCTAACCACCCTCACCAACCACTCCCTCAACATGCCAACCACCACTCCACCCGCCGCCGCTGCCGCCGTCGTCGCCCAAACTGCGCCCCTGCGCATCACCGTTTGGAACGAATACCGCCACGAAAAAACCGACCCCGCCGCCGCCGCGATTTACCCGCACGGCATCCATGCCGCGCTCGCTGACGCCCTCGCGCAAATCCCCGCCGCCGTCGTGCGCACCGCCACGCTCGACGAACCCGAGCACGGCCTCACGCAAGACGTGCTCGACGCCACCGATGTCCTCGTCTGGTGGGGGCACGCCGCGCACCGCGAAGTCGCCGACGCCGTCGTCCTGCGCGCCCAAAAACGTGTGCTCGAGGGCATGGGGTTTATCGCGCTGCACTCCGCGCATCACTCCAAACTTTTCAAAACACTCATGGGGGCAAACTGCTCGTTGAAATGGCGCGAAGCAAACGACAAGGAGCGCCTCTGGGTGGTCAACCCTGCGCACCCGATAGCCGCTGGTTTGCCGGAGCATTTCGAGCTGGAGCGCGAAGAAATGTATGGCGAGCCGTTCACCATCCCCGAGCCGGACAACGTGGTTTTCATCTCTTGGTTCACGGGCGGCGAGGTTTTCCGCAGCGGTGCCACTTGGCAGCGCGGCAACGGACGCATCTTTTATTTCCGCCCGGGCCACGAGACCTACCCGACCTACCACGACGCCAACGTTCGCCGCGTCCTCGCCAACGCCGCGCAATGGGTGCGCCCAACCGTGCGCATCCCCGACGCCGCCCCAAACACCCCGCCCCTCGAACCGTTGCCCCTGTCCGCCTAACGCCAGAAAGGCGGCGCGGCGACGGCGCAGCGGGCGGACCGTCACTCGCTTCGCGGACGCGCAAACTGCCGACGGCTGCTTTCCCCGTCGGTGAAAAAAGCGAGGAAGTTTCGCCCCTCCGACGTCTGCGGCAAACCTGCGGCAAGCGCAGCAGCAGCATTCGCAGGGAAATTAAACTTCCCATCCTGATACACGGCGCGGTAACAATTTTTTAAGTCGGCGATAACCTCCCGCGAAAAACCGCGCCGCCGCAGACCCACAAGATTTAAGCCGGAGACATTGTTGCGCTCCAGCGCGACAACATAGGGCGGCACGTCCATGCCAAGACGGGCGTTGCCGCTCGTCATCACACTTTCGCCAAGCCGCACAAATTGGTGGACGACCACGCCGCCACTCACAAACGCCTTGTCGCCAACATGCACATGCCCCGCCAACAACGCAGTGTTTGCCACCACCACCCCCTCGCCCAACACACAGTCGTGCGCAACGTGCGAACAGGCCATCAGGTAACAATTCGCGCCAACGATTGTGAAATGGCCGGACTTCGAGGCGCGGTGGATTGTCGCAAACTCGCGGATGCTCGTCCCCGCGCCAATTTCAACGCCGCTCTCCGTCGCGATGTCGAAACCCAAATCCTGCGGCGCACCGCCAACGACGGCGTGGTGGTCAACGCTGACATTCGCGCCAAGACGTGTGCCGCGCTTGATAATCGCGTGCGCCGCAATTTGGCAACGGTCGCCAAGGCGAGTTTCCGGTTCGATAATCGCAAACGGGCCGATTGACACATCTTCTCCGACTTCGGCTTCCGGCGCGACAATCGCGCTTGGGTGCGGCGGTATTTTCATGCCCCCAGACTTGCCGCCCGCGCCTGCCCCCGCGAGAGAATTATTCCGTGAAGAGATACGCGCCGGAGGCGATCTGGCGTTTTTCGCCGGATGGCAAAAACACGGTGGCGGTGGCGTTTGGCGGCACACGCACACGCCATGTGACGCGCCCGTTTTCGCGCTTCCACGCCGACTCGACTTTTCCAAACGGCGTCTCGTGCCACGCCTCCGCCCAATCTAATCCGCGCACAAACACTGGTTTCAAAATGATATTCTTAAAACCCGGGGCAGCAGGGTCGGGAAAAATCCCCGCGAAACATTTATACATCCACGCCGAACATTCACCCCAGCAAGGATGATTTAACGAGGACAAGCGGCGCGTATCCGCCAACCATTCTTCATACAGAGTCGTCCCGCCTATGGATATATAGTAGCCCAGCGAAGGATGCGTTTTTTGGGTCAACACAGTGAACGCCAAATCCGCGCTGCCGTTTTCACTCAGCGCGTTGAAGAGTGTTTTCGACCCCAGCATCCCGACATCTAAATGGTCGTTGTTGGAATGAACTTTCTCCGCCAGACGCGCCGCCACTTTGGGGCGTAACTCAGCGGGGACAATGTCAAACATCAACGCCGCCGAAAGCTCGGTTTGCGAGCCGCGAGCATAAATGTTTTTCTCGCTATCAAAAAACTTTTTATTGATAGCGGATTTTATTTTTTCGGCAAGCGCGGCGTAATAAACTGCGTCCTCTTTTTTGCCGAGAACATGCGCCTCTTGCGAAAGAATTTTTGCGTCGAGGAAATAATATAAAGAGGAAATAAACTCTTTGTTGCTACGTGTCTTGTAGGTGTTCCAATCGCCGAGTGCCCAATTTGTCAAAAACGTGTTGTTGCTCCGCTTTTCCAACATCGTGACATAGAGTTTCAGCGCGTCGTAAGTTCTTTCCAAAACGGTTTTGTCGCCGTAAAAAAGATAAAGCTGCCACGGGATAATGGCGATAGTGCTCACCCAATCCACACCGTTGAGATTTTTGTATCCCCAGTCGGTTGCGGGGATAATTCCGGGCAGTGTGCCATCGGGACGTTGCGCGTCAAGATGGTCGTTCATCCATTTCTCATAAACGGTAATTGCGTCGTAGTTGTAGAGTGCTGTTTCTATGAGCAAATGGGCGTCGCCAGTCCAGCCATTTTTCTCGCGATGCGGGCAATCAGTCGGGATGCCGTGGAGATTGTTAAGATAGGTAACATTTGCCGCCGCAAAGATTTTATTCACCAACTCGTCGGAGGTTTTTAGCCCACCCGCCAAAGGGACGTCCGTGTGGATGGCGATTGACGTAAGATTTTGTGCTGTAAGCTCAAGTGGAATGGACGTGTGTATCTCCACATAGCGGAAACCCTTGTAGCCGAAACGGGCGGAAAATGTCTCGGTGCCTTTGCCGGAGAGAATATATTTATCAACCTGAAACGGGTCGGGCGGGTCTCTTCTCCCAACTTTTTGAAACTGTGCGATAAGGCGATTGTCAATAAGCCCATTTTTATTTAACTGCTCGCCGTGTTTCAACTCGACAACGGTGCCGGCGGGACCGCTTATTTTCAGGCGCGAGACACCGGCAATGTTTTCATCAAAAGTAAAAAGCCAAGTGAGAGGATTGATTTTTTTAACCGAGGACGGAGCATATTCTTTAACAGCGCGAATTGGGTGCAATTGTTGCGCGATAATTTTTTGTGAAGGCGCGGGAACGGGGGTTGCGGGACGCCATGCGGCGTCGTTAAAAGAAGGAGTGTCCCAGCCGGGAAGTTCGCGACGTGCATCGTAGCGTTCGCCGGTGTAGAAACTATTGTAGAGAAGCGGGCTTTCGGCGGTTTTCCAAAGGGAATCGGAGGCGATTGTTTCGACGGAACCGTCTTTATATTCGATACGTAAATCGAGGCAAAAACGCGGGCGATTTCGCCACGGGGCGAGGTGAAAATCCCACGCCGCTTTGGACTGAAAGTTATACCAACCGTTACCCAGCCAAACGCCCAGAGCGTTGTGTCCCTTGTGAAGGAGTTGGGTGACATCGTAGGTGGTGTAAAGATTACGGCGGTCGTAGCGAGTGTAGGCGGGTTCGAGAAGGCGGTCGCTGACTTTTTCGCCGTTCACGTGCAGCTCGTATAATCCGCCGGCTGCGACGTATGCGCGGGCGGAGGCGATTTCTTTTGGGGCGGCGAATTTACGACGGTAAAAAGCGGCGGGCAGGCTGGCGGTGTCGTGTCCGTCGGAGAGCCAAGTGCCGCGCCAGTCGTCGGGGCGCAGCATAGCGGTTTCAAAGGAGGCGGGTTTGGAGAATTGTGACGGCGTTCCTGATTCGTCCCAAACGCGCACTGTCCAGTAGTATTTTGTGAATGAGTGCAGGGTTTTTCCGGCGTAGTGGACGCGCATTGTATCGCTGGTGGTTTTTGTAGAGTTCCACACGTCGCTTTTGTCGGGTTGGAGCAGGTCGGTTTTGGTAGCGACGAGGATTTGGTATGCGCTTTGGCGGGCGCCTTGGCGGGTGGTGTGCATTTGCCATGTGAGTCGTGGTGTGGCTGTGTCAATCCCCAGTGGCGTGTCGAGGTATTCGCAGCGCAGCTTATTGGCGGCGTTCTGCGTGGCTTTGTTCTGGGCGGCCCCAGTGTTTTGCGTAGCGGTTTGGGCTACCAGTGCAGGCGCAAGCACTCCAAGTGCGAGCACCCCAACAGCAAAAAAACGGACGGTTTTCATATCGTCTCATAAAACACCAGTTTTACGTCAAGGTTCCCTTTTTTCAGACCCGTCCCTTATTCTATTCGGACCCGTCCCCATTTTCTCGTCCCTTATCTTTATTCAGACCCGTCCCTGTTTTTTTCTTTTCCAATCTTTTCGGTTTTTCAGACCCGTCCCTATTTTCTGACTCGTTTGCCTGAACAATTGCCGAAAAATGCTCACTCAAACCGACACCGACACTACCATGTGCCAACACTCCGTTTGTGGCTCCGCCTGTAGCGGAAACCAAGAAGAAAGGTTTTCAATATCCTCGATACTTTTGCGAAAAAATGGGCGATGCTTCGAAAGCGAGCGCTTCCCACTTCTTGTTTTTGTCTTTTGCGTCGGACGACACTGGCGGCACAAACAGTCACACCGACAACTACCACCGCGAACTCGAATTTCCCCGACACTCTGCTCGCCCGACAACCCAGAGACATTCAGGCTTTCATGTGTTCACACACCCACGTTCACATATTCGCAAACCATGCGACAAACTCAGCAGGCTTCACGGACTTTGCGAACTGCGCACAAATCATCGGGCCAAACAGCGTCCGTCTCCGAGGCAGAAACCGACGCAGGCGTCAACCGCCGCTTCAAACCGTTGCGCTTCCCGTATTGCTTCGCAAGAGCACTGACAAATGTCTCGCTGCCCAAAGCAATGCTCCGCGAAAACCACCCAACGCGACTCCGAAGACGCTCGCT
>JAITPT010000310.1 GCA_031289285.1 Puniceicoccales bacterium | reverse complement strand
GGGGGGGGGACGCCCGATAATCTCGCCCCATGCGGGGCTTTGTTGCGGGTGGGCGGCTGACCGGAGGTTTCGCTGCGCTAGACCTCCGGTTATGCACATCTCGCCCCATGCGGGGCTGGCGGCGTCAGAGCTTCCCACTCAAAGTAGCGAGGAACCTATCCTCCCCCCCCCCCTCGCGCAATAAAGTGCGCAATAAAGTGCCAGACACTTTTTCACTTGCGAAAGCGGTGTCGGCGAGTGCTACGTTATCACTTCGCACCCTCTGGCACCGCACTCCATGAGTGCAGTGCGCAGCCAGCCCGTGTCGAACAGAAATCGGAAGTCAAAGGAAAAAAGTGTCTGGCACTTTATAAACCCCGCCGCCTTCCTCCATCGCGTTGAGGCGGGCTTTCAGCCCGCAGAGACAGGGCGAGACCGATACCTATGGCGTTGCCATAGGCTATTATGAAGCCGCGCTTTCAGCGCTACGAGGCACCCTCCGTTTCAAAGGGGTTCGCTCGCACATTCGCCGCCTACCTGAACGGTATTGGGGCGAAGGGGCGAAGGGAGGGGGGACTGCGGCTGCGAAAGCGGTGTCGGTGTGTGCTACGTTATCACTTCGCACCCTCTGGCACCGCACTCCATAAGTGCAGTGCGCAGCCAGCCCGTGTCGAACAGAAATCGGAAGTCAAAGGAAAAAAGTGTCTGGCACTTTATTAACCCCGGTTTTGAGGTCAACGAAGGAGATTGGCGGGGTGGCAGGGGCGGAGGTGGACGTGGACGGGGTGGACGAGGTGGACATCGTGGACGTGGTGGTGCCGAGGGAGCGGGGGCCGTGGTAGCCGGGGCGATAGGAGGCTTCAAAGCCTCCGTGGTCGGCGGCTAAGTTGCCGCTGCTGCTTGTGCTGCTGCTGCTGTTGCTGCTGCTGTTGCTGCTGCTGTTGCTGCTGCTTGCGCCGCTTGCTCTGCCTCTCTCGTTTGACGAATAATTTCCGCTACTATGCGAGCCGTAGACTGTCTCGACTCCTCTTTGAACCTCGCCCTTCTTTCGGGCGGCAATTGCGGCCATTCGTCCGGCGCTTCGTTGTATGGCCTTCTCGGAGGCTGATTGTTGTGACTCATAACGTTCGTTAGCGTTGGCTGGTTCATAGAAAAAGTCAACGCCATTTTCGAGTCTTTTTATCTCGTGTCGTTCCCCGCAGTTGTCGGAAACGAGAATTTTCACTGCGGGGTTGCCCCCTCCCTGCTCTGTTTTAGCTGCTTGGCAAGGCGGGGACGTCAACGGGTTCGCCAGCGAGGGGGTCGCGGCGCTTGGTTTTGACCTCGGTGCCAGCTTCCCATTCATAACGCACCTGCGCTTCCGCTTTTTCCACGGAGCCGCGCTGGCCTTTGTGCCACCAGTAAAAGATGGGACTTGCAATGAAGATCGAAGAGAAAGTGCCCGTCAAAACGCCGAACACAAAAATCAAGCCGTATTCCTTCACGTCGCCCGCGCCAAATTGCCAGAGCGCGAAGGCACTGAGAAACACCGTCAGCGAGGTGAGCAAAGTTCGTGAGAGAGTGCGGTTAATCGAGAGGTGAACGACGTCGCGCAGGCTCATGCCCGGATGTCGCTTCATCTCTTCTCTAATTCGGTCGAAGACGATGATGGTGTCGTTAATGGAATAGCCGATGACCATCAAAATTGCCGCTATCATCGAGACGGAAAATTGGTTTCCGACTAAGATGTAAAGCCCCGCCGTGAGCAGGACGTCGTGGAGCGACGAGACGAATGCGCCCAGCCCCATGCCCGGCTCGAAACGCAGCGAGACGTAGAGCGCGATACCCAGCAGGGCGAGCAGCATCGAGGTCACGGCGTTTTTCTGCAAACTACCGCTTACCGCGCCGCCGACGGACTCGCGCATCGGGTTCAAATCGCCCTTGGGGAAGTGGTCGGGGAACTTGGCGCGCACGGCGTCCAGTGCTTTGCTAACCTGCGTGAAGTCGTCGAGTGCCGTGCCATCGGCCTTCTTGGCTTTGGCGTTGGCGGAAAGCTCGGTCTCGATGCGCAGCAGGCGGTCGCCGCTGCCGCCGAGCGTGGATTGGTAAGTGACGGAGACATCGGCGACGCCGACATCGGTGGCGGCTTTGACAAGCTCGCCCGGGTCTTTCTCGGTTTGTCCGGGGGCGATTTGCACGGTGATGGCCTCGCCGCCTTTGAAGTCTTTGCTAAATGCGTCGCCGCCTTTGTAGAGGAGTGCGCCGATGCAGAGGATGAGTATTCCCCACGAAATCGCGAAGGCGGGCTTGGCGACATCGAGGAAGCGGAAATGCGTCAGCTGTTTGAAAAAGCGCACACCAAACATCGGCAGGTGGATGTTACGGTTGACAAAGAACTCCTGCAGGCCGCGGCAGGTGACGAGCACCGTGAACACCGTCGCGACGATGCCGATGGCGAGGATGACGCCGAAGCCTTTCACCGAGCCAGTGCCCATAAATATCAACACGGCGGCAGACATGAGCGTCGTAAGGTTCGCGTCTATGATGGTCGCCTGTGCCATATCGTAGCCTTCGCGCACTGCGGCTTTGAGCGGCTTGCCCGACGCCAGTTCCTCGTGAATGCGCTCGAAAACAAGGATGTTTGCGTCAACCGCCATGCCGATTGTGAGCACGAGTGCGGCGATACCCGGCAGCGTGATAGTCGCCCCAAACGCTGCCATAAGCCCCAGCGTGATGATGACGTTTAGCACGAGGCCGATGACCGAGATGAAGCCTGCGCACAGGTAACATATCAGCATGAAAAAGACGACGAGTGCGACGCCGACGAGGACGGCGACGACGGAGCGCTCTTGCGCGTCTTCAGCGAGCGAGGCGCTGACTTGGCGGCTCTCCAAAAGTTTCAGTTCAAACTCCAGCGGGTTGTTGAGCACGTTGGAGAGGTCGGCGGCGTCTTGGCGTCCGTTGGCGTCTATGCTCGCTGCGCCGCCTGCGATGGCGCGGTAACGTTTCAGGGTCTCGTCAATTTTAACACCCGGTGCGAGGACGAGTTTGCCGTCGAGCACGATGGCCATTTTGCCGTCGTAGTCCACGCGGCCACTGCGGTCGAGCTGCTCGTTGTTGCCCTTGGCGATTTCGCCGGTGAGTTTTCCGAAGACGCGTGCGCCCTCGGAGGTGAAGTCAATACTCGTCTGCCAATTGAAACTATCCTGCGAGTAGGGTCGTGCTTGTTTGACGATGTTGCCCTGTGCCTCTGCCTTCGTCTTCACGTAGTAGGGCGTCTCGGAGATTTCGCCGGCCTTCAAACCGTAGCGTGACTCCTCGCCGTATTTCACCTCGTGGCGCTGGATGAGCACCTCATACATATCGTTTGGCGAGCTGGGGTCGTTGGGATTTTCGCGCAGACGTTTGACGGTGTTTTCGCGTTCGTCTTTGCTCGGCCTGAGGTAGCGGTGAACCATGCGGAACTCGAGCTTGGCGGGTTTTTTGAGAGCGTTGATGGCCTCAGGATTGTTCGCGATGTCGCGCCCGGGAAGTTGGATTTCTATCTTGTCAACACCCATGACGCGGATGAGCGGCTCGGCGACACCGTAGGCGTTGACGCGCCCTTCCATGACGGCGATAGCGCGTTCGAGGCTCTCGGAATTGAGGCGGCTCTTGGAGGCGTCTTTGCGCTCTTGCACGATTTTGGCGGCGTCTTTTTTCGCCTGCTCCATCGCCGTGTCCCACTTCGCTTGGGTGGCGGCTTTCTCGGCGGCGGGCACCTCTGGCGAGCTGGGGTCGGTGAGACCGCGTGTGGCAGCGAAGCCGGCTTTCTCGAGGATTTCCCGCTCCTCCTCGGGCGTCACCGCCTTCTCGGCGTCAATCTGAAGCGTGAAGGAGACGCCGCCTTGCAGGTCGAGGCCGAGCTTGAGTTTGCCCTGCGACTGGGCGAGAAGCTCGCGCAAGATGTGCCCATTGCGGCGGGCGATGTTGGGGTCGCGCAAGAGATGGATGTCGGGGAAGTAGCGGCGGAAGTCTGGTGACTTGCCGCCGGTGACGCCCTTGGGGTCGCCCTTGCCCTCGGAGAGGTCGCGCAACGCTTCGTAGAGCGTCTTCGACTTTTTTTCGACGATGCGTTTTTTTGCTTCGTCGAGCAGCTGCCGGTATTCGGTTTTGAGCGCGGGGTCTTCGACGGTTGCGCGGGTTTCCATGTATTCCTCGAACGGTGTGGTCGAGACGGGCAGCAGTTTCCAAAAGGCGTAGCCGAGGAAGAGCAGCGACAGGAGAATTTTCCAAAAAACTTTCATAGAAGCGTTGTGTAGGATGTTGCGTTGAGTGCGAGCAGTGAGTTGTGCGCGTTGAAAAAAAAGAGCGGGGACAATGGGCGGCAGCAAGGGGATGACAAGGGGAAAATACGGCGCGGCGGGTGGCGCGGTGGTGGCGGGCGGCGGCGGG
>JAITPT010000221.1 GCA_031289285.1 Puniceicoccales bacterium | reverse complement strand
CGTAAATTTCGGAGGAGGGAAACACGAACCCGCGGCGTTTGCACAGGTTGATGATGTTGTCCATGAGGGAGGGAGTTTGCGTGGTGTCGCTGGCCATGTGTGTTGGGTGGAAAGGGGCGGCACGATAGCGGCAGAACAGAAGGGGGCAAGCGGATAGGCGGCAAAAAAATGTCGCCTTCCGCGCCGTTGACGGTAGCGATTGGGCGCGACTGATGCGGGCGCAAAGCCGCCGCGTTGCCACGCAACCGCAGGCAAACGCGCCCGCCAAAAACTCTGCCGCCGACACAATGTTTCCCTCAAAAAAAACCGCCGCCAACGCGCCCGCCGACAAGGCCGCAGCCGCCGCTTCTGCCGACGCCAGTGCGGCCTCCGCCAGCGGCGCGGCGAGCGTCCTCGCCTGCCGTGGGCTGGTGCGTTTCCTCGGCAGAGACGAGAACCGCACACACGTCTTGCGCGGCGTGGACTTCGATGCCGCTGCTGGGCAGACACACGCCGTTGTCGGCCCGTCGGGCTGCGGCAAAAGTTCGCTGCTCTACCTGCTCGGTTTGCTCGACCGCCCCGACGAGGGCGAGGTGTTTATCGCCGGCAAACCGATGGCGCGGGCAAGCGACGATGCCCGCACCGCCGCACGCAACGCCCACCTCGGCTTCGTTTTCCAATTCCACTTTTTGCTGCCCGAGTTCACCGCTGCCGAGAACGTCATCCTGCCTATGCGCAAGCGCGGCGAGCTGGGCGAAGGCGCGATGAACAAACGCGCGCTGGCACTCCTCGAGGCCGTCGGGCTTGGCGAAAAAGCAGGGCGTCTCGCCACGCATCTTTCCGGCGGCGAGCAGCAGCGCGTCGCCATCGCACGCTCTCTCGCCAACGAGCCGCCCGTCATCCTCGCCGACGAACCGACCGGCAACCTCGACGCCAAAAACTCCGCCATCGTCTTCGACCTCCTCGCCCGCCTCGCCCGCGAGCACGGCATCGCCGTCGTGATGGTCACGCACAATCCCGAACTCGCCAACCGTTGCGACCGCGTGCTGCGAATGCTCGACGGGCAATTTTTGAAAAGCTGATTTCCCGAAAACAAAAGCCAATTTCCCGAAAAACATTTCGCCGACCCGCCCGCAATGACTGCCGCCTTTGACCACGTCCGCCAGCTTCTCAAGCAACTTCCCGGCCTCGGCCTGCGCTCCGCCGAGCGCATCGCCCTGCACCTGCTCGCCGAACGTCCCGAGCGCCTCGGCCCGCTCCTCGACGCGTTGCGCAGCGCTGCCAGTGCGCTGCGCCGTTGCCCGCGTTGCGGCAATCTTTGCGAGGGCGAGTTGTGTGCCATCTGCGCCGACCCGAGGCGCGACACCCGCCGCCTCTGCGTGGTCGAGCGCATCCCTGATTTGCTCGCGCTCGAACGCGCCGGTGCGCACGACGGGCGTTACCATGTTTTACACGGGAAACTTTCGCCCATCCAAGGCGTCGGCCCAGAGCATCTCAACTTCGCCGGTCTCGCCGAGCGGCTCGACGAGGAGGGCGTGGGCGAAGTCATTTTGGCTTTGTCCAACGACATCGAAGGCGAGGCCACCTGCCACTACATCCGCGAGACGTTTTTGACGGCGCGTCCGGCAGTCGCTGCGAGCCGCATCGGCTTCGGCATTCCCAGCGGCGGTGCGCTCACTTACGCCGACCCCGCTACTTTGAAAAACGCAATTGACGCCCGTCGCCACTGGGACACCGCTGGCGGAGCGTGTTAACAGCGGCGTGAAACTTTTATGCAACAAACTTACCTTGTCACCGGTGCGGCGGGATTTATCGCGGCGCGAACCGCCCAAAAACTTTTGGACGCTGGGCACTGCGTCGTCGGTCTGGATAATCTCAACGACTACTACGACCCGCGCCTCAAAGAGCACCGCTTGCGTTTGTTGGAAAACTCGCCCGCGTTTCAATTTTACGCCGCCGACATCGAAGACCGCGCCGCCTTGGAGAGCGTGTTTTCCCACCACCGTTTTGACGCCGTTCTCAACCTTGCTGCCCGCGCCGGTGTGCGCCAAAGTCTCGAAAATCCGTTCGTCTATATGACGACAAATGCTATCGGGACGCTCAATCTTTTGGAGGCGGCGCGACGCGCAGGGACGCGCAAGTTTGTGCTGGCGTCCACCTCTTCGCTTTACGCTGGGCAACCTGCTCCGTTTGTAGAAACGCTCCCTGTGAATACGCCTGTTTCGCCTTACGCCGCCTCAAAAAAATCTGCGGAAATGACCGCCCATGTTTATCACAAACTTTACGAAATGGATGTTTCGATTTTGCGTTATTTCACAGTGTTTGGTCCGGCGGGACGTCCAGACATGAGTGTTTTTAGTTTTGCAAAAGCGATTGCGGAAGGGACGCCTTTGGTTGTCAACGGAGACGGCACCCAGACGCGCGATTTCACATACGTTGACGATATTGCTGACGGCACAATTGCGGCTCTGGCACCGCTGGGTTACGAGATTATCAACTTGGGTGGCGGCAACTGCCCGTTGGCGTTAAACGAGTTAATTTCGCAAATGGAAACGTTGCTTGGAAAAAAGGCATTGCGCGTGGCGGCTCCGTTCCACAAAGCGGACATGGAAACAACCGCCGCCGACATTTCCAAAGCGCGGCGTGTGTTGCATTGGGAACCGCAATTCTCCGTGCAAGAAGGGCTTCGGCGCACCGTCGCATGGCATCTCGAAAACGCAGAATTAGTCCGCACCTGCGTCCGTTAAAAAAACGGGTTTGAAACCACGGATGAACACGAATAGGCACGAATAGGCACGAATGAGGAAATACAGAAAAAATAAGGGTTGGAAGTTGATGTGTAAAATCAGAGATTTGAAATTTGAAATCTAAAGTTTGAAACCTGAAACCTGAAACCAATTTTTTAGTTTTTATTTTCAAGTTTTCTTTATTCGTGCCCATTCGTGTTCATTCGTGGTTTCAAACTCGGATTGAACATGGGGTGTTTATTCTGCACCGAGGCAAAAAACTCCCGTGTGACGGGCGCGTCTTTTTGGTAATCTACGGCGAGCGCATAGATGTCGGTGATTTTTTGATAAAACCGCCGTTCGCTCGCCCGAATTTCTCGGATGCGTTCGAGCAACTCGTCAAAATAATCTTTGCCAAAAACCTGTTTCCCCTGCTTAAGCCGTTCATCGTCCATCACAAAACCCTTGATGATAAACTCGCGCAAGGTCTTGGTCGCCCAAATGCGAAATTGTGTTGCCTGATAGCTATTCACGCGATAGCCAACGGCAATAATCGCGTCGAGATTGTAATACTTGGTCGCGTAATTTTTGCCGTCGGCGGCAGTATGTTCCAAAATGGAACATACTGAATTTTCGACTAATTCGCCGGAAGTAAAAATGTTGAGCAGGTGCTTCGTGATGGCTGGGCGGTTGACGCCGTAAAGTGCTGCCAATGCTTTTTGGCTAAGCCAGACGGTTTCGTCTTTGATGAAAACATCCACTTTCACGCCACCGTCGGGTGCCGTGTAGAGCAGGAATTGGTTGGTGTCAGTCATGGTTGAAAAAAGTTAAGGTGCGTTTGGTTTATTTGCAAGTGCAAGATTGGCGACATCTGTGTTGTGGCAAAATCTTTAGTCTGGTTAATTATTCGGAGAGAGGAAGGGGTAGGCGGGGGCGGAGGAAGGGGAGAAGCAAGTATCCGCCTCTCAACTACGCTATAAATCATGCACTTACAACACGGGCAACATTTTTCCAATTTATTGTTTGCGAATTAAAAGGCAGCCATTTTATTACTTGACTTCGCTGCGGTTCGTGCAACTTTCCTTTGCAGTGCCCACCACGTGCCCTCCACGAAATTGCAACGGAATACACACTACCAGCATCTGGTAACCCGATAATCTCGCCCCATGCGGGGCTGAATGCGTCCGAGTTCCCCACACAAAGTAGCGAGGAACCTAAAAAAGAAAGGAGAACGGAGGAAAAAAGGAGGGAAAGGAAAATCTAAAAATATCTGCGTTATCTGCGGTCTGAAACTGCGGAGGCTCCGGCGACGGCGGCGGCGGAGGAGGAGGCTGGGTGTGCTGGCGCACCCGCCGACATCGCTTTCGGAGCCACCGTAGCCGCGACGGTTAACCACAAAGGACACAAAGGTTTTCACAAAGGGCACAAGGGAAGTGATAGGTGGGGTTGGGGTTGGGTGTAGGTGTATTGTATTGTATTGTGTTGTATTAGATTAGGTGGCAGAAAAATTGCAAAACTCAAAAAAATCCCTCCCCCCTCCAAAAAAAAACTTTGTGTCCCTTGTGAACCTCCTTTGTGTCCCTTGTGGTTAATCGTCGCGGCGGGTGCGGAGAAACACTCCGCGTCCCTCTGCTCCCTCCGCGCCCTCTGCCCCAGCCCCCCCCCGCCTCAAAAGCGCATGAGGCGGAGGCTGGCGCCAAAGCTGAAACCGCTGTCGCGGCGGGCGTCGCGACGGTGGCGGATATACCACTCGATTTCCCATGTGTTGCCCAGACGTTGACGCAAACCATAAAACTGCTCCGTCAAATCGCCCACTTTGTTGTCAAAACGCCACTGCCCACTCAGGGCATAGTTGCTGTTGAGACGATATTCTACACCCCAATAATACTGGTTGGTATCGGAGACATCCGTGCAGTATTGGACACCAAACCAAAGACGCCAACGGTCGCCGTCGTGGACATCCATGTAGGCAGAGATTTCGTTGGAATGACCGTTGTAAGTGTCGAGACGGTTGTAAGCGTTTAGCGAGAGCCAGTAGGCAGGAGCAAGACCCAGCTGCGTGTAGAGCGTCGAGCGGTAACGCTCACCAGCACGGTGCGAGGTGTCGCGAAAATCTTGGTAAATGTTGAGCCACGCGAGGTCACGCGAACCGTATTCGGAGTCGCGAGTTTGCAGGGTGTTCTCAATGCCAACACGAAAAACTTGCTGCTCCCAGAGGTCGTCGGCGTGGCGTTTTTGAGAGAGGTCGAGCGGTGGCGGATAGGGGACAAAGGCGTCGCGGTCAATAGGCGGGATGAGGCCGCTATCTTGCGCGGCAGCGGGAATCCAGCGGTATTGGACGAGCGGGCGGACGAGGTGACGTAGGCCGTTAATTCCCCAAAAGTTGTTTTGCACGTTCCACTGACCGTTGGCGAGCAGGTGCATGTCGAAGCCCAGCTGCGGGAGGACACGCCCACGCGGGTCGCCTTGTCCGTCGCGGATGCTGTCAAAATAAGCGGTGGCGCGGGCACCCGCGACAGGTGTGAAGGAAAACCAGTCGCCGATTTTTAGCGGTGCGTCGAAGCCGTAGTAGCCGTCGAGACGGCGGCTTTCGAGGGTGTCATCGCCGCCGAGGTTTTGAGGGATGCCGGGGAGTTCGGGCGAGTCTTTTTCAACAAGGTATGCGAAGGCGGCACTGAGGCGGTGATAGACGGGGGAGCCGTCGAAGAGCGGGCGCGGGACCATGTCGAAGCGCACTTCGGGGAGTCGTTGGCGGACGTTTTGAAAATGGTTTGGGCGGAAGCGGGCGAATGCGGAGAGGTAGTAGCCAGCAGGGGCGGGCATGACGGCTTCGACGTAGTTGTCGGGGCGTTGGTTGTCGTGAAAGAGGTCGGGGCGGAAGTCGCGCAGGACGCTGGTGTCGCTCCAATAATGGACGTTTGCGGAGAGTTCGAGGGAGTGCGGCAGTAGCTCGGATTGGGTGGGGAGGGGGATGGTTTGTTTGTGCCGCCACCATGCGAAGGCGCGGTGGTTGGGGATGGGGTGACCGTAGTTGTCGAGGCCGCGATTGCTGTTGTCGTTAATCCACGCGGCTTGGAAGTCGCCTGTCGCGTTGACGAGCGGGCCAGCGTCGGGAGTCTTTGTGAAATCGTAGTCGAGTGCGCCGCCCGTGAGGACGCCAGCTTTGGCGTAGGTGTCGAGGAGGACGCCGGGCTGAAGGGATTTGCCGAAGCCTGTGTAGTAAGTGGTGGTGCGCAGGTAAGCGCCGATGTTGTCTTTGGAACCAGCGCGGACGACGGGGCGCAGCGGCGGGAGGTCGAGACCTTGCTGGGTGTAAGAGGGGATGTAAAAAATGGGAATGCCCGCAATGCGCACGACGGCGTCTTCGACGTGCAGCGTGGCGTCGCGTGCGGCCTCGCGAGCAGAAGCAGAGGCGGGCCTGCCGACGGAAGACTTGCCGGACTTGGCGGCGGCGGGAGGCTTGGCGGACTTCGCGGCGGCGGTGGAGGTGGCAGCAGTGGCAGTGGTAGCGGTGGCGGTGGCGGCAGTGGTAGCGGTAGCGGTGGCGGTGGCAGCGGTGGCTGCGGGCTTTTCGGGGGCGGGTGGTTTTTCGTCGGGGGCGGGGACTTCTGCGAGGATGGTGATTTTTGAGGCGTCAACGGAAATGGAGAAAAAGTCTGGCTCGTGGTAATAGATTGTCGCGTTGGTGATGGCGCTTTGCGAGACGTCGGCGACCTTCTGTGCGTGGAAGGCCGTGCCTTGCAAATAGCCGGGCGGCGACCCTAAGCGAAACGTTCCGGTGTCGAGGTCCACGCGCTCGACGTCGCCCTGTTTGTCGAAGGCGATTTTCACTTTGGTGTCGGCGGTGAGGATGCGCAGGAGGTTGGCGGTGACTTTTGTTTCGCCGTGCAAGATGGTGGTTGTCGAGACGGGTGTGCGTTTGGCGTTGCGGGCATGGACGGTGGTGATGGTGGCTTTGGCGGCTTCGATGCGCGTTTCGCCGAAGTCGAAGTCGCCGATGTTCGCGACGACATCGTGCTCGGCGACAGAGACGGTGGTGTCGCCATCTGGGGAACGCTGCCCAGACATCTTGTCGGCGGAGATGCTGATTTTCGGGTGCTTTTTTTGCGACGCGGGCGACGTGGGTTTCGCGGGTTTCGCGGTCGCGGTCGCGGTTTGCGTTGGCGGTGCGGCTTGCGCGGGCTGCGTGGAAACGGGTGGTGTTTGTTTTGCTTTTTCTGGTGTGGGTTGCGCGGATGTCTGCGTGAGGGCGAGTGGTGCGGCGGCGGCGGCAAAAAGCAGGCACCGCGAAAGGAGTTTCGCGGTGCGGCGGTGGTGCGGCACCGTCAAGATTTGTGTCCCCTGCGGTGCCCGTTTTTTCATGTGTTTTTGCGGGTGTTTTTTTGCCGAGATGCGGCGTTTATTGCGCGGGTGAATACGGCTCCAAATCGCGCTCGACTTTGTGCGCGGCGAGGATTGCGAACTTCGGAAGCCCGCTGTCGAAGGGCACGGTGTTTTCGCCCTGAATGAGCGGCGTCGCGTATTTTGTGAAGGCGTAGCTGACGGACATTTTGTCTTCGCCAATCCACGATGCGGGGAAGGGTTTCACGGAGTTGGCGATGTCTTCCAACGGCGCGAGGTCGGTGCGCACACTGTATGCGGTGGCGTCTTTATCGTCGCGCACGAGCGTGACCATTTTGCCTGTCTCGCCAGCGACGGCGGCTTTGACCGCTGCTTGGCCTGCGAGGTAGGCCTCGTCGCCATCGGTCTTCGAGGTGTTGAGCGAGGCGGTGCGCTGGGAGATGCCGAGCTTGGCGGCACGGGCTTTGACGCCGGAGATGTTTTGCTCGACGAGTGTGCGCAGAAACTCGCCTGCGCCGATGCTGGCGTCTGCGCTCGCGACGTCTGCGCCGAGCGGGTTGCCCTCGGGGTCTTTCACGCCCTCGGCGACGACGACGAAGCAATACTTTTGTTTGCGCAGAGTGGCCTGCACGGCGTCTATGAAGGCAGATTGGTTGAACGGCTCTTCGGGCAGCAAAATGAGGTGCGGCGGGTCTTCGAGCAGGGCGTTGCGGCGTTTGGCGAGCACGGCACCAGCGGCGATCCAGCCAGCGTCGCGCCCCAAGACTTCGAGGATGGAAACAAAGTCGTGCCGGCCTGTCGCGGCGTTGTCGAAGGAGATTTCGCGCACCGTGGAGGCGATGTGTTTGATGACGCTGCCGTAGCCCGGGCAGTGGTCGGTCACGGCGAGGTCGTTATCTATGGCTTTGGGGACGCCGATGACGCGCAGGGCGTAGTCGCGCTTAGCGGCGGCGGCGTTGATTTTGGCGGCGGTGTCTTGCGAATCGTTACCGCCGATTTGGATGAAGTAGCGGATGTCGTGAGCGGCGAAGACATCGAGGACGCGGTCAAAATCCGCCTGAGCTTCGAGCTTGGAAACGCCTGCGCCGAGTGCTGCGCCGGGTGTCTGCCTGAGGGCGCGGACGGTCTGCTGTGACTCGGAGGCGAGGTCTATAAGTTGCTCGTTGAGGATGCCCGTGACGCCGTTGAGGGCACCGTAGATTTCCACGATTTCGTCTTCGTGGTTGAGTGCCTCTGAAATGACGCCGGCGAGGCTGGCGTTGACAACGGGCGTGGGGCAGCCGCCTTGGGCGACGAGCAGATTGCCGGAGAATGTTTCTTGTTGTGACGTTTGTTGCGACATGGTTTTTGAGGAAAGATTTTGCTGGTTGTAGGTCGGGTTGTGAAAAAAGAAGCGCGACTGTGTGCCCGCTGCGCGGATGTTTGGCAACGGGAAACACGGAGCAGCGCGGGGTCAGGCGTTGGGCGCGAGCGAGCCGTCGCGGGTGATTTTCAAAACCATGTCAAAACGGCAACCCGTGTCGTCTAAATCGTGCGTCGCCATCACGACGGTCATCGCCCGTGCGGGGTCGTCGGCGAGGAAGTCGCTCACGATTTCGCGGCTTTCGGCGTCGAGGCCGGCGAAGGGTTCGTCGAGCAGGAGCACCGCCGCTTCTTGGCAAAGTGCGCGGGCGATGAGCACCCGCTGCTGCTGGCCGCCGGAGAGCGCATGGAGCGGGCGGTCGGCGAGCGCTTCGAGGCGCAAGCGGCGCAGGGCAGCGGCGGCCTTCTCGCGGTCGTCGCGATTGGGACGGCGCAGCCAACCGAGGCGCGGGTAACGCCCCGCCAGCACGGCGCGGCTAACCGTCACCGGAAAATGCCACTCCACGAGGTGCCGCTGGGCGAGAAAGGCGACACGCGGGTTGCCGCAGCTGGCGGGTTTCCCTTCGACAAACACCTTGCCCGCGCAAGGCGGCAAGAGGCCAGCGAGTGTGCGCAGCAACGTGGATTTGCCGGAGCCGTTGGCACCGGCGAGCGCGGCGCGACAGCCTTGCGGGACGCACAGGGAAATCCCCTGCAAAACAGGCGCAACACCGGCGCAAGGGGCGGCGGCGAGGTCGGCAGTTTCGATGGCGGGCGCGGTGGCGGGAATGGCGGAAAAGGTGGGCGGGCGGGCGG
>JAITPT010000189.1 GCA_031289285.1 Puniceicoccales bacterium | reverse complement strand
GGGGGGGCGGCGGGCGGGGCTTGCGGGCGGCGGTGCTTTTGGGTGGCGGTGCGGCGAGGCGGGTGGCGGGGTCTTGCGTCCAGAGTCCGGCGTCCGGCGTCCTTGGCGGCGGGGTGGCGGGCGGCGGGGTGGCTTTCGGGTGGCTGCTCAGGACACCGGACGCCGGACACTGGACGCCGCCAGCGGGACGCAAGACTCCGCCCTACCGCGCCCCGCGCCCACTGCCCTCACTCCACTTTCCACTCGAGGACGCCGCTGGAGTAGCCAGCGGGGAGCCGAGCTACCAGCCGCAACGCACGGGTTTTCACGGGGGTTTTGAAGGTGGCTTGGTTGAGCTTGTCTTTGGCGATGGGGTAGGCGTCGGCTTCGAGGTCGCGCCACGTTTTGCCGTCTTCGGCGAGAGCTTGGACGCGCCACGCGGCGGGGACGCGGCAACCGCCAGTGCCGGTGTCGTCAAACCATTGGACGGCGGTGCGGCGCACGGTTTGGGGAGAGGTGAAATCGTAGCGAAGCCATTCTTCGCCGACGCCGACAGCGGAACCGGAAGCGACGGCGGTGCTGGCGGCAGTGCTCTGCGGGCTGCCCTTGTGTGGCCACCAAGTTATGCGTTTGACGGAGTGGTCGGCGGAGGTTTTGCCAAGAATGCCGTCGGAGATCGCTTCAAAATAATTGCCGAGCTTGGGGTCGCGGAAAGAGCTACTGATACGCAGTGCGCGTTGGGGTTCGGCGGCGGCGGGAGTGGCGGGGAGCCAGACGCGCATTTGGTTCGCGCCTCGGTGACACCATGCGTAGTAGGGAATGAGTTTTATGGTCGCGGCGCGTGGCGTGGAGCGTCCGTTGACGCCAATCTCGGTGGCCGTCGCAGGTGCGCTTAGAGAGAGACATTCGTGGTCGTGGATTTTGCTAACCCCGGCGGTAAATACAGCATCAGGAGCGAGTGCGAGCGCGTAAATAGGCGCGGCGTTGTCGGCGGTCTCTGCGCAATAAATAAGCGGGCCGCGTTCGACGGCGAGAAGCCCCTTATCGGCGGCGACAGCTGAGTGCGCACGGACGCGGCGGACGGGCATTGGTAAATCGAGCGTGAGCGTGTCGCCCGTGCGCCATTTGCGGCTGATAGCGAGAAAGCCGTCGGGGCCAGCGGTGGCATCAATTTTCGCGCCGTTGAGCGTTGCCGTAACATGCTCGACGGCGTGTGTGTCCAACGGCAGATAAGAGTAAAGGTCGCTTGGCACGGGCTTTTCTCTCGCCCAGCCCGGAATACGAACTTTGAGAATAAAATCGGCGTCGTTTTTCTCTGGCGCGACATCTATTTTAACCGTGCCGCTCCACGGATAATCGGTGCTTTGTTTTAGGCGGACGGCACCAGCGGGAGTGTCGAGTTTGGCGTCGCTTGTTAAGAATAAATTGACAAATACATCGTGCTTGCGGACGGCGTAAGCGTATTGTCCAAGTTGCGGGATAAAGCGGACAACATTAACGGGGCAACATGCGCAATCGAACCATTTTGAACGTTTGTAATTTCCGCGTGAAGCGAGTGGGTTTGGATAAAAAAACTCGTCGCCTGTGAGTGATATGCCAGAGAGAAAACCGTTGTATATAATGCGTTCAAAAACGTCTAAATACTTGGCGTCGCCGCTTAACAAAAACATTCGGTGGTTCCAGAAACCGTTGGCGACAGCGGCGCAGGTTTCGAGGTAAGCGGTCTCGTTGGGAAGTTGGTAATTGCTGCCAAATGCCTCGCCGTGAGGCAACGCACCTATGCCGCCGCTAAGGTGCATTTTTTTGCCAACTACATTTGCCCAAAGGACATCGAGCGTGTCGCGATAAGCGCGTTCGCCCGTGAGTGCAGCGATGTCGGCGGCAGCGGCGTAAAAATAACCAGCGCAGACGGCGTGGCCGACCGCCTCTTTCTGTTTCAAAAATGGCGCATGGTCTTGACGTGCAACTCCCCACGTCGCCTTGCGTAAATCGCTACGCCCACGCATATCTAAAAAAAACTTCGCTTGTTCGAGGTATTTGCGGTCGCCAGTAGCGCGGAAAAGTTTGACTAAAGCAATCTCTATTTCTGGGTGTCCGGGTGCCGAAATTATTTGTCCTGAGCGCGGGCCAAAAACGCGGCAAACCAAGTCTGCATTGCGTAGCGCAACGTGCATCAGTGTGCGCTTTTTAGTTGCCGCAAAATGCGCTACTGCCGCTTCGTAAAGATGCCCCGCGCAGTAGAGTTCGTGCCCGTTTCTAAGGTTTTCCCAACGGTGTTTCCCGACCCTACTATTGCGAGAAAGACCGAGCGAACGCGCCGTGTATAAATAGCCATCGAGTTCTTGTGCAGCAGCGATTTTGGCAATTAGTGCATCTAAATACGCGTCGAGTTTTGGGTCGTAGTGTTGCGCGAGTGTATAACTCGCTCCTTCGATGATTTTATAGAAACTTGCATCGTCGAAAGGAGTGCCGCGAAACGCGCCTTTTTCGAGTAGCCCTGCACGGGCAAAGTTTGCAACGCGCCCCGTCTCTTCCACCTTTGCAAAGTCTGCCTGTAGAGTGACTTTTCGGTTTGTCTCAATGCGCTCTTTCCAGAAGCCGTCCGTGACGACTACATCTGTTAAACGCGCAGGCCGAACCGGATAATCCGCCGCCGCACTCGGCTCTACGGGAATTGCCGCAACCCAGTGTTGGCGAAAATCCGGCGGCGCGGCGGGCGCGGCGAAGACAGCGGCGGAGGCGAGTAATGCGCCCACCGCCACCGCCGTCGAAAACAAGAAGCAAACGGGAAGTTTTTTCATGCCCGCAGGGAACAAACTTCCGCCGCAAAAGTTCCCGCCACAACAGCCGTTTTTTAGGTTAGCACTTGACAGGTTTGCCAGATGCGGCGGAGGCGTAGAGTGCGTCGGTGATGCGCAGGAGCGAGATGGCTTGCGAAGGCAGATTGAGCGGAGCTTCGCGGCCTTCGATGGCACCGACGAAGTTTTCCGCCGAACGCAGACGCCCCATTGTCTCATCGGCTTTCACAATGACCGAGCGGTTCACAGGCCGGTTGTGGTCGTGTGTGTAAAGTTCGCAGGTGTCTATGGCGGTGTCGTCAAGGCCGTCGCGTCCGAAAAGGCGGCGCACCAGACCGCCAGCCTTTGTGCCTTGGAAGGTGACAGAGACTTCCTCGCGGGCGACCATCTCCGCCCATGAGGTTTGCAGGGTGACGACCTGCCCAGTCGCAAACTTCACGAAGCCGTGCGCGGCGGTCTCGACATCGTTAACGCCCTTCTGGACATCGGGGATGCCCCACGGGCCTTTGAAGGATTTGTCGGAGATGAAGGTGTCGAAGGTTTGCCCGAGGACGTATTCGGGTTCGGGGTAGCCCATGAAGTAGAGGGCGAGGTCGAGCATGTGAAGGAGGTCAATCACGGGGCCGCCGCCGGAGAGAGCCTTGGTCGTGAACCAGCCGCCGAAGCCCGGGATGCCGCAGCGGCGAATCCATTTTGCCTGCGCGGAGTTGATGACGCCCGTCTGGCCGGCCTCGATATACTCGCGGATGGCATAGGACTCGGGGCGCGCACGGTTGTTGAAATTGAACACGAGAAGTTTTTTGGCTTTCGCGGCGGCGTCGGCCATTTGGCGCGCCTCTTTTGCGTTCAGCGCGGGCGGCTTCTCGCAGAAAACGTGCTTGCCCGCTTTCAGCGCCTCGATGGCAAGCGGCGCGTGAAACTTGTTCGGCACGATGACCGACACGGCGTCAAGCTCCGGCAGTTTGAGGAGTGCTTTGACATCGCCGAGGGCGAGCGGGATGTTTTCGCGTGCTGCTGTTTTTTCGGCGGCGGCGAGGTTGACGTCGGCGATGGCGACGATTTCTGCGCCTGCGTTTCTGAAGCCTGCCGCATGGTATTTTGACATACCGCCGGCCCCGATGATTCCGATTTTTGTGCTCATGGTGTGATAGGTTGTGAGTGAGAGTGAGAGAAAGGGAGCCATGAAAAGAAAAATGCGTCGCAAGGGAAGAAGCATTTATGGCGGGCGCGGGTGGCGCGGCGGCGGGTGGTGGCGGCGGTGGTAGCGGTGGCGGTGGCGGCAGCGGCGGGCAATAGGTCTTATAGGACCTATAGGACCTATAGGTCGTATAGGACCTATAAGACCTATAGGTCCTATAGCTGCCGCTGCACTGCGCCGCCACACCGCCGCCACACCGCCCCCGCACCGCCCTGCCCGCGCCGCCCTGCGCCCGTGCTGCCTACCGCCCGTCTTCGGCGAGGAGGCGCACACGGCGGTGTTTTTGCGGAAACTGCACCGTGACCTCTGTGCCGCGCCCGGGCGCACTCTCCACGCCGATTTCGCCGCCGTGCGCACGCAGGATGCGCATCACCACCATCATGCCGAGACCGTGCCCGCCGACCTTCGTCGTGAAATACGGGTCAAACATCCGGCTCTGCGCGTCGCGCTCAATTCCGACACCCGTGTCGCGCACCGCCACACGCACAAACTCGTCGTCGGCGTCCGCCGAGATGTCAATGCGCCCGCCTTTGTCCATCGCCTCCATTGCGTTTTTGAGCAGGTTGAAAAAAAGTTGTTTGAGCTGGTTGGCATCACCGCTGATGACGGGTAAATCTTTTCCCGTGGTGACGCTGACGCGGATGCCGAGGTCTTCGCACTGCGTCTTCACGAGGGCGAGCACCTCGGCGATGACGCCCAGCAGGGGCACGTCGCGCAGGTCGGGTTGCGCGGGGCGGATGGCTTCGAGGAAGTGGTGGATGATGCCGTCGAGGCGGCTTATCTCGCCAGAGCAGATGCTCACGGATGCGGCGAGGCGGGCGGCAGCGGCTTTGTCGCGCAGCTTGGCGAGACGCCGCCCCATGACTTGCAGGTGAATGTTTATCGAGTTGAGCGGATTGCCAAGCTCGTGCGCGACGCCCGCCGCCAACGTGAAAATGGAGTTGATGCGCTCGCTCTCAACGAGGTCTTGCGTCGAAATTTTTTCGGCGGTGATGTCGCGCAAAATGGCGACGTAGCGCGGCGGCGCAGGAGCGAGGTTGGCGGTGGCAGAGCTGCGGAGACGCGGCGGGGCGTCGCAGTCGGCGAAGGTTGAGGCGTCGCCAAGGCGGCTCAGGTGGATGCGCACGTGGCGCGGCTCGGGGTAGGTGATTTCAACCTCGCGGGTGATGACAGGCGCAGCAGCAGCGGGGTTGTCCGGCAGTCGCCCGACGGCACGTGCGAGGGCGGGGACGAACTTCCAGAAAACAGCTTTGCCGATGTCGCTCTCGCGAAAACCAGTGAGGTCGGCGGCGGCGCGGTTGGCGTATTCGATGAGGCCAGCGGCGTCCATCACGATGATGCCCTCTTGGATGGTGTTGAAGACGGTCTCGAGGAGGTCGCGCTCGCGGGCAATCCTCTGGACGAGTATCGCGAGGTTGGCGGGGTCGAGGTCGTCGGCGCGGCCAAGAAGTCTGTCGAGGGGGCTTTGTCGTTTGCGGAGCGGCATGGCGTCAAAGTGAGAGATTGCGGCAAACCGCCAAGCTGTTTTTCTCGCCGCATGAACGATACCCAAGAGTTTTCCCTCGTCGCCTCCGCCGGTCCGCTGGTGTGGCCGCTGCTTGTTTTGGGCGCACTGGCGGTCGTGTTTTTTATCGAGCGGCTGCACTACCTGCACCGCGGGCAAATCCGCGCCGCCGAGTTTTTGGAGGGTATCAAAAACTCCTTGCGCCAGTCGCGCCTCGTCGAGGCACTCACGGTTTGCGAGGAAGCACCCGGCCCGGTGCCACGTGTGGTGAAAGCGATTTTGCTGCGCGCAACAGGGAGCGAGGAACGGATGCGCTCCGCCGCCGCCGAGGCCGCGTTGCTCGAGGTGCCCGCGCTGGAACGACGCGTCGGCGCTCTCGCCGCCATCGCAAAACTCGCGCCGCTGCTCGGGCTGGCGGGCACGGTCTTCGCGCTGCTGCGCGCATTCCTCGCCATGCGAGCGCACGGCCACTACGCCACCGCCGACGCCTTTGCGGGCGATGTCGCCGCCGCGCTGGCAGTCACCGCGATGGGCCTCGTGCTCGCCGCGCTCGCGCATTTAGCACACCACTTTCTCTGCGACCGCGTGCGCTCGCTCTTGCACGACATCGAGTGGTCCGCGCAGCACCTGATACAATTTGTGCTCCACGAGCTACCCGCAGGCGACACGGCAGCAGCGCCCGCTACAGCGGCGGCCACACGGACGCCGGACACCGGACACCAGACACCGCCAAAGCCGACCGCAGCGTCCTCTGCGTCCACGGCGTCCACTCCGTCCACCGACGCCGCAGCCACACCATCGGCACCCACCCGTTAAAAGCCAGCCCCTGCCCCTGCCCTGCCCCCTGCGACACAGGCACAAAAAAACCGCCGCGCTTTCGAGCGCAGCGGTTTCTTTTGTCGGTTCGTCCGGCGGTGAAAAATCTTACCTTTTCTTCTTGACAGGTGCGGCGGGCTTCGCGGGAGCAGCGGGCTTCGCAGGGGCCGCAGACTTGGCAGGTGCAGCAGGTTTCGCAGGAGCAGCGGGCTTCGCTGGCGCAGCGGCGGGCTTGGCAGGGGCTGCTGATTTTGCAGGGGCGGCGGGTTTGGCCGGAGCTTTGACCGGAGCCTTGGCAGGCGCTTTCGCGGGAACTTTTTTCTTGCCCGCGACCAGCTCCTTCAGAGCGGCACCGGGTTTGAACTTCACCACTTTAGTCGCCGGATATTTTTTCTTTTCGCCTGTGGCGGGATTCATGCCGATGCGCGCAGCACGCTCGGCAACCTTGAAGGTGCCGAAGCCGATGATCTGCACCAGCCCGTCTTTTTTGATGCCGGCGGCGAGGGCTTCGAGCGTGGCACCGACAACGTCGGCACCTTTGTTGTTCGTTTCGTTGCCGAGCAGTTTTTGCACTTCGGCGGCGAGTTCTGTTTTGTTCATAGTGTTGGTGTTGGTTGAGGGAGATTTTGTTCGTAAGGAACGTGAACGACGCAAGGAAGGGAAAGCCCCGCGCAGCGTCAACATATTTTGCGGTGTTTTTTTACGCAACTTTCCGCACACCCGCCCTGCGCACCACGCCAAGCACTCTTGACAAACACGCCACACGGAACCTTTCTCGCGACCCGCTGTTTTCAGCGAACCTAACTCTAACTCACACTCACTCGACTTATGGGAAACCAAAACGACAACGACAACTCTGCCGGACACTGCGATTGCGGGTGCGGCGGCGAAACCAAAGGCTGCGGCTGCCCACTCGGCCCCAACCCCGAAAAAACACTCGCATTCTGGGTGCTCCGCGCATGGCTCGGCGCCCGCGCGCTCTTCACCGGTCTAAGCAAATTTGAGGCGAAGACCGTCGAGAAAGCCAAGGATGTTTCGGAGATTCGCGTCGAGGACTACGGCTCCGTCCTCGCCAACAAGGCCGCTGAGGCCACGAGCGTCGGTCAAGGTGCCGATGGTGCCAATCTTGGACTCGCGGCAAACGCCATCAAAAAGACAGCCTCAGAGGCAACGAATGCCGCCGAAGCAGCGAGGGCAACACTTGAAACCATCTCCGACAGCAAGGTAGCCGCCAAGGCCGCCGAAGCAGCCGAGGCTGCAAAAGCAACACTCGCTGGCATCACCGACAAAACAAGCGAAGCCTACACAGCCGCCGCCCAAGCCGCCGATGCAGCCGCAGCCGCAGCAAAACAAGCAGCGGCAATAGCCGACAAAACAAGCGACACCTACAAAGCCCTCGCCGATGTTGTTAACAAAGCCATAGTGTCCGCCAACGAAGCTGCCGCAACGGCCAACAAAGCTGGTCTCGCCGTTGACAACGCTATCAGTGCAAGCGCGAGCGAAAACACCACCCATATCGTCCACCACGGCTTGCCGCTCTCCGGCGACTGGACGCTCCAGAGCTTCACAGATGCTGGCCTCTGGTATATGCCGAAGTGGGCACTCAACCTCTTCGATAGCTCGCTGGGCTATGTGCTCATCGCCCTCGGCGTCACCCTGCTGCTCGGCATCGGCACCCGCGTCTCGCTCTTCCTGCAAGGTCTGCTCTACACGGGTCTCACCCTCGGCTTCATCGGCATCACCAAGGAGCCGGGTTCCAGTTCGGGCATTACCATGCTCGGCGTCCACGTCCTCGTCGTCGTCGTCGCCCTTGTTCTCGCCAAACACAACAAACTCGCCATCCAGAGCAAACTTCCTGTTCTGAAAAACCTCTAACCCGCCACCGCTAACCTCAACCAAGGACGAACATGGAACAAAACCAAACCACCGCGTCCGCCTTCAATCGGCGGCAATTCCTCGCGGCCTCGACGCTGGCGGGAGCGGGACTTGTGCTCGCGCCGCGAACACTCCGCGCTCAAAACGCAAACGTCCCCTCAAACCGCGCCACCGGCGAAGCGATTAACATCGCTGTCGTCGGCTGCGGCGAACAGGGGAACGCGCTCCTCAACTCTATCAATGGAATCAGAAAGGAAGGGCAAATTCCCTTCCGCCTCATCGGACTCTGCGACGTCTGGCCGTATCAGTTGAAGGCAAACGTTAACCGCCAAAAAGACCCCAAAGGGGCCAATCACTCCGATGTCGTAGGCTACGGGCGCATCGAGGAACTCCTCGAAAAAGCCAAAGATCTCCACGCCGTTTTCGTCGCCACGCCCGACCACTGGCACTGCCGCCACACCGTCGCCGCCCTCAAAGCTGGCAAACATGTCTATTGCGAAAAAATGATGGCGCGGACAGTTGATGAGGGTCGCCAGATGGTGCTCGCGTCGAGCTACAAGCTCGGTCTTCCGGGCAAGCTCCTCCAAATCGGGCACCAACGCCGCTCCAACCCCAACTACCGATTCGCCTACAACGTCCTCCTCGGTCACTACAAGGGTATCGGGCGCATCACCAATGCAAACGGTCAGTGGAATCGCGGCGTCAGCCAAAGCCAAGACATCTCACTCTCGAAAAAACTCGGTGAATCACTCACTGACGAAATTCTCAAAGCCAGCGAGTTTTTCGCCGATGCCGATGGCAAGCCATTCAGCCGCATCGAACAGCTTCACCGCTTCCGCAATTGGCGCTGGTTCAAAAAATACTCCAACGGGCCGATTTCCGACCTCGGTGCGCACCAGATTGACATCTTCAACTGGGTCTTCGGACGCCCGCGCTCAGTCATAGCCGCTGGCGGCAACGACTATTTTGCCGCCCCCTCCGTCAAAGACGTTAATGGTGCCCCATACAAGCCGCGTGAATGGTATGACAACGTGATGTGCATCTTCGATTATGTCGGCGACGGCATTCATCCGGGTCTTCCCAAAGACGAGGTCGCCCGCGCCTACTACCAAGTCCTCACCACCACCAGCAGCGGCGGCGGTTATTTCGAGAACTTCATGGGCGATAGGGGTTCGCTCAAAATCGCCGAAAACGAAACCATCATCCGCTCCTACTCGGAGAACGACGATAAATCCAAAAGATCTTTCGCAGCACTCGTCGCCAAAGGTTGCCTCGTGCCCAATACCGCCGCACCTGCGCCCAAAAAGTCAAGTGCCGTGCTCGACAAACGCACGTCCGAAGCACCGCCTGAGTTTTATCTCACCTCGGCACTCACGAAACTCCCGCACCAACCGCACGTCGAAAACTTCCTCCGAGTCGTCCGCAACAATCCAGACAACGACCCGAAGAAAGGCGAGACGCTCAACTGCGACGGTCTTCACGCCTTCCAAAGCGAAGCTCCCATTTTCCGCATCAACGAAGCGGTGGAAGCTCAGAAACGCCTCTTCTACACGGAGGACGATTTCGCGCTGGAACCCGGCAAAAAGACTGCCGCCCCTGCCGCCCACGGCTAAACCGCCCTGTGCAACGGCGACTCCGGCGGACATCTTGCGCTGCTGGGGTCGCTTTGCTGGCAAAACCCGAAACACCTTTTCAAGCAAACTCTTAACAACTGCTCACGCACACACAAAAAACACAACTTGTCATGAACAACACACTTGCATACATCTGGGATTCCAATCCCGGCGTCTTGATACTCATCCTCGTCGTCGTCGTCCTTCTTTTCGGCGCCAATAAAATCCCTGAGCTTGCCCGTGGTCTCGGCAAAGCCCGCCGCGAGTTCAAACGCGCCAGCGATGAAATCGAGGGCGAGGTCCGCACTGCGATAGACGAAGAAGACCGCAAAAAAACTGTCGAAGAAGAGGAGCGCAAAAAAATCCGTGCCCGTCTTGAGCGTGAAGAGCGCGCCAAGTTCGCCGCCAAAAAAGACGCCCCCGCCGCCGAAGCCCCTCCCCCCGACGACTCCTCCCCTGCCTAACCCTTCCGCCTGCCTCGCGCCTCCGCCGGTGCCTCAACTCTCTGTGCCGTCAATAAAGCATCAATAAATTGATAGGAGCATCAATAAAGTGCCAAGCATCAATAAAGTGCCAAGCGCTTTTTCCTTTGACTCTCGATTTCCGCCTGACACGGACTGCCCACGCACCGCACTGATGGAGTGCGGTGGCAGAGGGTGCGAAGTGATAACGTAGCACCCGCCGACACCGCTTTTCGCAGATGCCGTGACCTATCGAAATCCAGTGTCTTCCGCTGCCGATTTGAAAGCGGTGTCGGCGGGCACTGCGCTACGCTCCGCGCCCTCTGCCACCGCACTCCATAAAACCGCGCAGCAGTCCCGGCGCATTTTGGGGCGCCGCCCCCCCCCCCAGGCGGGGTGTGTGTGGGGGGGGGGAGGGGTGGGGGGGGGG
>JAITPT010000117.1 GCA_031289285.1 Puniceicoccales bacterium | reverse complement strand
CAACCGCCGTTTTTAGGATAATCTCGCCCCATGCGGGGCTTTGTTGCAGGGGCGCGGCTGACCGGAGGTTTCGCTGCGCTACACCTCCGGTTATGCACATCTCGCCCCATGCGGGGCTGGCGGCACCCGAGCTTCTACTCAAAGTAGCGAGGAACCGTTATTTTGAACCCAGATTCCGCTTGGGGCGACGCGGATTGCGCAAAAGCGGTTTTTGTTAAACCTAAAAACGGCAGTTAATGCGGGCGGTTTTGCGCAATCTTTTGGACGTCTGGGGCTTGCGCTTTCCGCTCCACGCACCGCAAGGTGCGCGTCGGGAAAGCGCAAACCGCATCCGCCACAAAATCTTGCGCAAACCCATCCCGCTGAACTGCCGTTTTTAGGTTAAAAACTTAGGCGGGGGTTGGCGAAGGCGCAGTTGGGGCAGTTGGCGACGGGGGCGGTGGTGGTGGCGGAATAGAGGGTGCCACATTTGGCACAGCGGAAGGTGCGGCGGAGGGCACGGCGGTCAAAAAAACGTGCGGAACGTCGTTCGCCGAGAAACCAGAGCGCGAAAATAAGCGCAATGCCAGCAGCCACAAGGAGAGCCGCGAAAGTGTCGGCTTCGAGACTCATTTCGAGGCGTCGGTAGAGGGCGTAGCGGAAGTGGATGTTTCGGTGCCTGCCGACGCCGGAGATGCAGACGAACTCGCGGCATCCCCACTTGCGGCACCGGCACCACCGGTTGTTGTGGCATCCGTTGTCGCGCCCGCCGTCGCACCCGTTGCGCCGGCGTCGGTTTTTGCGCCGTCTTTGTCCGTTGGTTTTGCGGCGGGGGGTGCGGCGGGACGGGGGGGCGGCGGGGGGGCAGGTTTGTATTTGAAGACGGAGGGGAGTTTGGGTTCTTCGGGGTTTGTGTGGCATTTGTAGCCGAGCAGGTTTTTGGCGAGGATTTTGTCGCCAATCTGAAACTTCGCAAACTCGGCCTGCGATACTTCGAGCCAGACGGGGCGGTGCGTGGTGCTGCCTTCGCAGAGGACGCCGAGGTAGTGGAGGGGGGCGGTGAGTTTATGGATGAAATGGGTCTTGCCTTGGAAGATGACGGTCACGCCGTAGGGTTTTCCGCCACGTGTCTCTTTGGCCGCTACGAAAAAGTTCACAAACTCAAGTGCCTCCGCGTCGGTCGTTCTGCGCGGATACGCGGTGGAAAACGTCACGCTGTGCGCGGAGAGGGAGGTGGAACGTGCGGGGAAACAGAGCGTGATGCCGCCCGTGCTGTCGGCGAGGCCAGCCTCCAAAACGGCGACGAGATTTTCGGTGCGTGCGCCGTCTATGCGCAGGCTTTTTCCGCCGCCGAGCGCGTCTTCGGGGACGGCGATGCGCGACTGTTCGTTGGCGGCGATGAAGTCCGAAAACTCTTCGGGGGCGCGGGTGCGGAAGAGTTTCCACGAGGCGATGAGGTCGCCCGATTTGCCCGACTCGTCCGTCTTAAATTTCCAGCGGAGATTTTCTGGGTGCGTGTATTTCCAGACAAGTTCTGCAAGCTGCGCTGCCTTTTTCTGCTGGTCGCTTTGCAGGCTTTTTTTCAGGTAAACGACGGCGGGTTTGCGGCCAACGATGGCACCGCCTGCGCCGA
The DNA here is from genome assembly GCA_031289285.1 of Puniceicoccales bacterium. GTDB lineage: Bacteria > Verrucomicrobiota > Verrucomicrobiia > Opitutales > UBA953 > CALNBE01. The sequence goes on along the minus strand of JAITPT010000117.1, from coordinate 4,793 downwards.
GAAACTTCTCGAAGTTCACCTTAAACTCGATCACCGATTCTTTCGTTTTGGGGATGACGAGGACGGGGCGTTTGATGATTTCTTTGGCGGGTTTGCCGACGGGGAGCGTCGGCGTGTTTTTTTTGTCCGCAAACTTTTCTGTCTCGTTGGAGGCGGCTTTTAACTCGCCTGCGATGCGGCCTTGGGCGCGGAAAAACTTTTCGTCGTTGCCGGTGAAAATCCCTGCGACGGCAGTGGAGAGCCACGCGACGGGGCCGAGGGTGTAGAGCAGGAGGGCGAGCAAGACCGCGCCGGAAAACGCGCCTGCGCCGTGGAGCCATTTTTTCTTTTTGTCGCTGCGGAGGTGTTCCTCATAGACGGCGAGCGTGGAGAGCGCGGCCTCTTCGGTGAAGGAGTCTATGGTGGTGGCGGAGGCGAGGCCGAGTTGGATGAGGCGTTTGCGCAGGAGCGGGCTTAGCTCGGGGCGTTCCTGCGACTCGCGCTCGTCTTCCGCCACCGTCTCTACCCGCATGATGCGCGGCGCGGCGGATGCCGACGCGGCGGCGGTTTTGGGAAACTTGAAAAACTTTGCGGCGGGTTGCCACGGGTCTTGCGAACCGGCGGACATGCAGGAGGTGTCGGCGGCAATTTGCCCTGCGGCGATAAACGCCTCGATGTCCACCGCCGTGAACGGCCCTTGAACCTCGTCGGCGACGTAGAGGAAAAACAGCGGCGTCTCCGGCGCGGGCGCGGTGGCGTCGGTGGCGGCGGCGTCGGTTGTTGCGGCGGCGGTCGGCGCGGGAGACGCGGCGGAAGTGGAAGCGGCGGTTGGCGCGGGTGAAGGCGCGGGGGAACCGTCGGGGCCGGTGTCGGCGGCGGGCGTGGCGGTGCCGCTGCGGATGGCGTCGAACAGCGGAACGCCTGCGGGCGCGGGAGCGGCGGTTTCCGGCTCTTTCTTTTTGAGAGAAGGCCGCTGCGGTGTGTTGGTGGCGTCGGTTGGTGAATCGGGGGCGGACATTTTTTGGTAAGTAGAAGTGTGAGCGTTAGACAGCGCAGGGCAATAGGTGCGAATGCGGACGTTTTTTGCAAGTGTTGAAGTCGCGCAAAACAGCGGGCGAGGCAGGTGCTGTGTGCGGCGTGGCGGGCGCGGCGTGGCGGGTGAGGCGGGTGCGCGGGGGTTAGCCAAGTTCGGAACCCATTTGCAGCAGGCCTTGAAACAGGCCGTTGCAAATGGCGGGCACCTTTTCGTTTTCCGGCGGAAGCAGGCTGCGCAAATCGCGGGCGAGGCGCGAGGGCACGTCGCCGAGTTCCCAGTGAAACCAAAATTGCGCACACACTTCCGGCGCGACTCCGTGCGCCGCCAGCAGCGGCAACAGCGCGTCAACCGCCAGCGTGTTCAGGCGCGTGCCGCCGACCGCGCCAGCGAGCACTCCGTCGCGCAGGCGTTTTGCGGTAGCGCTGAAACGGCGTGTTTTGCGGAAACGCGCCGTGTTGTCGGTCGTCGCCGCGCTGCACTCGGCAAGCCCTGCGCCCCACGCGGCGAGCGCGTCCGGCCAATCCGGTTTTTTAGCGAGCGCGGCGAGATACTGTTTGAGGCGGCGTAGCGGGTGGTTGGCAGGGCGCAGGCCGGAGAGGTGCCACGCGCCGTGTTGCTCGGCGAACAGGGCTTCCGCGCCCGCGCCGCGCATCGCCGCAAGCGGATGTTTGAGCGCCAAGGCCGACATCGGGGCACGGTTGCGTTTCAGGCCAAGTGTCTCGAGAACGAGCTGGTGGCACGATTCCGCCCAGCCGTGTTTCTCGAGGCGTTGCGCGGCAAAGCGCGTTTTTTGCGCCCAGCGCGACGCCGCTTTTTCGCGCAGCAAGGCGAGGCGGCGCACTTCTTCGCAAGCCGCCAAAATCTCGTGCCAGCCGGATTTTTCTCGCGACTCCAGCGCCAGCAGCGCGTCGCGGTTGGCGTATTCGTCAATGTCCTCGTTCAGATACGGGAGGAGCACGAGGGTTTCCGGCAGACGCCCCGAAACGGTCGGCAAGGGGGTCGCGGCTTGGCGCGGCGGAAACATCAACACGTGCAACACCACGTTGTCGAAAGCGGGGTCGGCAGCGTGGCCGTGCGCCAACCAGTCTTCGGCGTAAAAATGCACCTCCACATCGCCGAGCACACTCTTGCCGTCCACCTCCAACTCGGAGCCAATGAAGTCCGGCCCTTCGTTGTGGTTCCAGCGTCCGGCGCGAACCCGCCGCACAGGTTTTCCCGAAATCGTGCGCAGCCCACTTTGGCGAAAATCGCCGCGCCACCAGATTTTTTGCAGAACACGCTCAGGGATAGAAACCGGACCATAAGGGCCAAAAATCTCGGCGAGAAAAACGGGCTTTTTCATAGCGGTAAAAAGGCTGGAAAGGAAAAGAGTGCGGGGCAGGGAACTTTCGTTTTCCAAGGTGCGTGCGCAAGCCTGAACAGGGGAGAGGCGGGGGGGGGAAGGGGCGGGCGACAGGAGAGACGGCGGCGGGAGGGGGGCAGGCGTGGGCGGGCGTGGGCGGGCGTGGGTAACGGAAATGTTGCCATGCAGACGGCGGGGTGGTTACGCTGGGCGCAAATGTTAGAAAATCGTTTCCGCCCCGTCACTCTTTGCGGGTTGCCCGCTGTGCTAGGTTGCTTCCGCGAGCGACCGAACGCTCTCAAAAAACTGCTTTTCACGTCGGAGAACGCCCGCGCTCTCGCCGAGATTTGCCAATGGCTCGCCGACGAACACCGCCCGTTTATCGAGTCCGCACCCGACGAACTCGAACGCGCCGCCGGACACCCCGCCCACGGCGGCGTCGTCGCCTTGACGGAACGCCCGCCGCCCGCTTTCCCCAAGCCGTCCGATTTCGATGCGTGGCGTGCGGCAGGGATTGCGCTGCTGTTTGCCGAAGACATCGCCGACCCGATTCAAATCGGCGGTATCGCTCGGGTCGCCGCCGCGATGGGGGTGAAACGGCTGCTGCTCGGCGGGGTGTCGGCGATGGCTGTGTTTTCCAGCCGCGCGTGGAGTGCCGCCGCCGGTGCGCTTGATTTGCTGACGCTCCACGACGCAGGCGACACCGGTCTGCTGCTGCGGACAATTCGCGAGAAGTTTTGCGTGGTCGGTTTCACGCGCCCGGGCGGGCGGCGCATTGACGGCATCAAGCCCGTGCGTGTGCCCGGAAGGCCGCTGGCGATTGTCATCGGCAATACCGAAACGGGGATTTCCGCTGGAGTTGCGGGCAAATGCGAGCATCTTTTTCACATTCCGGGCGCGGAAGGGAGCACGCTTTTGAACGCGAACGACACTGCGGCTTTTGGTCTGCCTTGGCTTTTGGGACGCGAGCGCAAAACTGGCGGTTTCCTCGCCAAAAAACGCGAACGCCAATCCGCCCAAAAAAACAAAGAAGTTGAGGAAACTTGAAAAGATTTGGGGATGCGACGAGGGGGAGAAGAGGGGGGAGAAGGAGGAGAGGGGGGGGGCTGGCAGGAGAGAAGAGGCGGGGGAGAGGTGGTTTTTCATTCGGTCAAAAATATGGGGTCAAAAATATGGGACAGCCTAATGCCCGCAGTGTGGAGACCTGCCTGTCCGGCGTCCGGCAGGGGTGCTTGGGGGTTGTTCCCTGATGTTTCTGGCTATTATTCCGCATTTTTCATCCGTATCTTCCGCCGCCTGAAAATCAACGATAACTCGCTTTGAAATAAACGGTTATGCTTTTTCATTTTTTTGCTTTGGAATAATTAACCAGGCTAAATATCTATCTTGACATGTGATATCGTGACAAACTTTTTTCTCCTTCCGCACCTCCGCACAAATGGAGAGATACCGTGGTTCGTAATTTCGTATGCGTTGCACTTATCATTGCATCTCCACGGCGGCGACGGAGCGAGACGGGGGAGAGTGGGTTGGGTGAAATTATAGGAGGAAGTAACAATGCGCAGATGCCCAAAAGATTGTGCAAGATGGGTTAGCCTCAAAAGTAGCTTCTGGGTTTTAGGAGGGAGGGGAAGGAGAGGTCGGGTGCAAACGGGGAATCTTACAACCCCGAAAGCTCCGCATTCTATCCTTCCGGTAGCCGGAATAAAATGGTTGCCGACCTTAGAGAGAATGCTTGCCCAAAAACAGAGAGACGCAAGGAGCATTTCACAAACACGCAGGGGAGCACGAGGCGGGTGTGGCGAGTTATTCGCCAATGGAAAATGATGATGAAGAGGGCAAATTGCCTCGCTGACCTCTCTTTAAACCTAAGAACGGCAGTTCAGCGGGATGGGTTTGCGCAAGATTTTGAGGCGGATGCGGTTTGCGCTTTCCCAACGCGCACCTTGCGGTGCGTGGAGCGGAAAGAGCAAGCCGCAGACGGCCAAAGGATTGTGCAAAATCGCCCGCATTAACTGCCGTTCTTAGGTTAAATGCCATGAGAACGTGCCCGTGAGCCGTTTTCCCGTGGGTAATTATTCATCAAAATCGAAGAGTTGCGGTTCAGCGTTTGCGGCGGCGAAGGGTGCAGAGGTCTTCTGGCCAGTCGGCGGAAATCTCCGAGCCCGCGTCTGCGTCTGCAAACAGGATAGGCTTGCAACCGGAGCGGCGGTTGGTCTCGCGGGTGTATTGCGCCAAGATCGCACCTACAAACTTCGCGTCACCAATGGCACCGCCACGTGTGAACTGCGTAGCCTTCGTGAGCAGACGCTCCGAACGAGAGAGTTTCCCGCCAGAGGCAGCAACTGCTTGGGCGGCTTCGGGGGCGATGCGGGCGGCGGAGGAGTCGCCGCGTTTCGCCGTCGCGCCTTTGCCGAACAACACGACGCGGTAGGT
>JAITPT010000139.1 GCA_031289285.1 Puniceicoccales bacterium | reverse complement strand
CAGCCCCCTTCTTCGCCCTCGTCTTTTTTTGCCCTTTGCCCCCGCTCCACATCTCTGCGCCGTCTGCGCTATCTGCGGTTTTTTCCTTTTCCGCCCCTCTGTCTCTTGGCTGCGCCTATTTTACCCTTGCCGCCGAGAGCGTTGGCGGCAGTTTCGGGAGGGTAAATCGTGCCCGGGTGGTGGAATTGGCAGACACGCTGGATTTAGGTTCCAGTTCTGAAAGGAGTGCGGGTTCAAGTCCCGCCTCGGGCACCATCGCTTTATTATGACCCGCGCCAAAAAAATCCTCGTTGCCGTTCCCGCGTTGCTTGCAGCTGCTGCGGGCGGATTTCTGTTTTACGTTACACGCCCGTCTGTCCAGCGGGCGTTTGTGTTGCGCGAGCTTGCGGCGGCGGGCATCTCCGCCGAGTTGGAAAACTGCTCGGCGTCGCTTGGCGGCAAAATCACTTTTGAAAAACTCGCGCTTGAGCTTCCCGAATGCCGCATCGAATGCGCGGGCGGTTCCGCCGAAATCGGCTGGCTGGCACTGTTCTCCAACCGCGCCGAAATCTCTGCGCTGCGCCTCACAGGCGTCGAAGCCGACTTCACCCAAAAAACGCCGCGCACCAAAACCGCCGAAAAAAAGGAGCGCGACGGCGACGCCAAAAAAAGCGTGTTTGCCCTGCGCATCACTGGCACGGAGGTGTCCGGCGGAGTCCGTTTGGAAAACAAAGAGCGGCTCACATTTGCGGCGCGGCAGTTTGCGTTCGACAGCGATTCTGGGGCGTCGCTCGACTTTGAAAGCACTGGCGGCACCATCGAAAAGTTCACCGCTAAGGGCGGCGCGAAACTCGTTTGGGAGAAGCCGCAAAACGGTTTGCCGCAAACTGCCGAGGCGGCGCTGGCGCTCAACCCGAAGAGCGAAGTCAACGCCAACTTCGAGGCGGCGGGTGGCGGTTCGGCGACGCTCGCGCTCGCATCCGTGCCTGCCAAGGGCGAGCACACGTGGACGTTTTCGGCGCGGCGCAACGCCTCCCGTGCGGAGTCCAAGGGAAAAATCTCGGGCGACGGCTCGCTCGGCGCGGAGACCGTCCTCGGCGACTTCTCGTCTGCCGACTTCGCGTTTCTGCCGTTTTGGGACGCCGCCCGCTGGCCGTCTCTCACGCGGCTTTCCGGCAAGGCGAGCTTCACGCGCAAGCCCGCGTCCGCCGCCACGCCCGCGCCGCTGGAAACGGTTTTCGACCTCTCTGGCGACGCCGCTGGTCTCGGGCGTCTGGAAAAATCTCTCGCTGGTTACGGTGCGCTCAATCTGCACTTCGCCGGAAACGCCGCCTTCGCTGCCTCTGACGAATGGGCACTCAATCTCGGTGTTCTCGAGGTGGCGGACGCTGCCACGCGCCGCCCGCTCCTTGCGGGGAAACTCGCCGTCACCGCCAAACAAGGCGGGGCGTGCGTGTTCGCGGCGAGTGCGGGCGTCCGCGCCGAAGGCTTCGCCGAGCAGCCCGCATGGCGTGAACTTCTGGCGAAGGTCGCTCGCGAAGGTTGGCGCGGCGAGTTCGACGCGAAGGGCAGCGCGTTCCTGCCCACCGCAAAAAGCACCCGCACCGCCGTCGTCCCTGCCGCCGACACCACCACCGCCGACACCGCCAGCATCGGCTCCGACACCGCCACCACCGTCGCCACCACCGTGCCGCTGCGCGTCGTGCTCGAGACCGCCTCGCTACGTGCCATGCGTGGCGACGCGCCCACGCCCCTGTTGCAAGCTACGTTGCTACACGCCCTCGACACCGCCGCCGCGCCCGTCGCCGACGGCAAGCCGCTCTTCCGCGTCGCGGCGCAACATTTCCCGCTGGAGCTTGCCACGCCCTTTCTTGGCGGGGCGACTCTCTCCGGCACCGCCGCCGGTGCGCTCGATATTTCTCGCGACGCCCGCCGCTTCCGCGCCGCCGCGCCAAACGCTGCGCCGCTGCGCCTCGAAGGCGTTTCGTTTCGCGATGCTGGCGGCAAACTCCGTCTCGGTAATCTCACGGTGCGCGGCGGCGTGGTCTTCGCCATCGAACCGACGACATGGAAAGCGTGGGAGTTAGAAATCTCCCGCGCCAACGTCGGCGGCGTCGGCGAGACGCCACTCAGCGGCTCGCTCGCGCTGGCGTGGGACGCCGGTGTGAAAACGCTCACGGGCAATTTTTACGGCGACTCCGCCCGCCTGCTGCGCCAGCCGCTGCTGGGCAATTGCTCCAATCTCCAAGCCGCTAAAATCAACCTCTCCGCCAAATACGTTCGCGGCGGAGACTGCGACATCCGCGCCGTCCTCGAAGACATTCGCGGCGCAGACGGCGGCGCGTCGCTGCGCAAAGTCGCCGCCAGCGCGATTGGCAAACTCGACCCGCTCGCGCCCGTGCTACGCCTCCCCGTCCGCCTCGAAGGCGCGAATGAGCGCAAGAGCGACCTCACGCTCACGCTCGCGCCCGCCGACATCGCGGGCAGCGGCGCGTGGGGCGCGACGCTTACTGGCGAACAAGTGGCACTCGCCGACGCGCTGCGCCTCAACGAAATTTTCAAGAAACACAAAACCCGTGGCGAGGAGCTGGAGGAGCGCAACCGCCGCGACGAATTGCCGTTTTGGGACGGCGCGGGCGAGGGCCGATGCATCATCGCCATTCGCAAAATTATTTTGCCAGAACCGGAAGCCATCGCGCCATCCGCCGCGCAAACAAACGCGGACGCCGTCGCGGTCAACACGCTGTCAGCGACGTCGCCGACCGCGACGCCGATGCCAACAACGCCGTCGCCGTCAACGCCGACGCCGACACCGCCGTCGTCAGCGGCAACGCCCTTGCCATCGGAACGCGCACCTGCGGCGGTCTTGCCGGGCTTCGGCGACGCCGACGCCGCCGACGAACCCGCGCCCAAACCCGCTGCCACCCGCGCAACCACCGCACGGAAAACTCCCGCCGCCGCGCCGTCCGCAAAGTCCACTGCTGCCACCGCTGCCACGCCACCTGCGCCCTCCGCTGTCGCCGCCGTCGCGAGGTCGCTGCCGGAGCTGCGCGATGTCGCCGGAGTTGCCGCGCTCAAAGGCGAGACGCTGACGCTCTCGGGGTTAGTCGCGGCGTTTGGCAGCGGGAGTTTTGCGGGCGGCGGCAAACTTGTTTTCCGCAAAGCGCAGCAGGAAGTCTATGCGCTCGACGGCGACGCCAAAGTTCACGACTTGCCGTTCGAGAGTTTCACTGGCTCGTTCGCGCCCGCCGCAGAAAAAATTGTCAGCGGCAAAATCAATGTCACCGCGAAGTTTTCCTCCACGGCGATTAACACGCGCCGCCTCGCGGAGAACGTGGAGCTTGGCATTCTCGCTGAGAGCAAAGGCGGGCGCGTCTCGATTTTGAAGGCCGACACCGAGGCGACGCAGCTTGCTGGGGGCGTCGCGGATACCGTAGGCGGGCTGGCGGATTTGGGGGCGGGGTTTTTCGGTGGCGGGCGGCGCAAGCAGGGCGGCGGGCTGTTGCAAACGTTGCGGCAGCTGCGCAATTACCTCGACGATTTCCCTTACGATGTCTTGCGCATCCGTGCCGAGCGCAGGCGCGACGGCGGCGTATCGGTGCCCGAAATGCGTATCGCCAACAACCTGATGGCGGTCGCTGGTTCGGGAGAAATCAAAACGGGCGCGGCGGATTTGACGGCACGTCCCTTGACGGCGCGGGCGCGTTTTTTCGGCAAAAAGGAAATCGCCGCGTTGCTCACCAAGTTGAAGCTCGCCGAGGGTGTGCCCGACGCCGAGGGTTTCACGATGGGGCCGGAGTTCCGTTTTTCGGGGACGCTCGGCGCGTTGCAAAACAATCTTTTCGAGACTCTGTTAAAGGCTTTGCAAAAGAACGCCTCGGTGCTGGCCCCCGCTGCTGGTGCTGTCGTAGGTGAAGGCACTGGCCTGCTCCCGTTTTGAGCACGGAGCGGCACCGCGTGAGTGCAGCACAGACAATCTTGTCTGTGTCGCCGTCGCCTCCGGCGACGTTTCCATCACATCCACCACAGACTCGATTGTCTGTGCTGCACTCTACGCTGCGACGAGTGCGGTCTCCGTGGCGTCGGCGTATTTCCAAGGACGAATGCGCACCTTGGCTCTGCGAATTTTCTCCTCGGCCATGAACACGTCGTGGTTGGTTTGCATCTGCGAAAAAAGTGCGGGTCGAGAGCAAAGAATTTCCCAAGGCGGACGGAGTAATCCGCCGGGATGTCGCGCTTGCCGTTGCATAGTTCGCTGATGCGGCTTGCCGGAATGCCCGTCCCTGCGGCGAGAGCGGATTGAGTGATGCCGGAACCGTCAAGGTAGAGTTCCTGAAGGACAAAGCCCGGATGAATTGAGAGTGCGTGTGACATGTTCGTAGCAGTTTGGATGAATGGTTGGTTGGCTGGTTGGGGAGGTTGGCTGGTTGGGTTTGGTTGGTTAGTGGTAGTCGGTGATTTCAACGCGATGTGCGTCGGTACCTTCCCAGCGGAAGCAAATGCGCCATTGGTCGTTGATGCGGATGCTGTGTTGTCCGGCGCGGTCGTCATAAAGTTTTTTGAGGCGGTTTTCGGGCGGAGAACGCAGAGTTTCAACCTAAGAACGGCAGTTCAGCGGGAAGGGTTTGCTCAAGATTTTGAGGCGGATGCGGTTTGCGCTTTCTCGACGCGCACCTTGCGGTGCGTGGAGCGGAAAGCGCAAGCCGCAGACGGCCAAAAGATTGTGCAAAACCGCCCGCATTAACTGCCGGTTTTAGGATTATGGCTCAGAGGAAGCTCCGGATGGGATAGCGTAGCGATACATATTTCAGATTTTTGTGAAAATAAGAGTCTTTTTTAGACAGTCTAATTTTTTTATTGCGACGGGGAGGGATTATATCGCAGTATATGCACATGGCCACCACACGTTTCCAAATAACACACGTTTCCCGCACAAGCACCGGAAGTGAAAAAGTGTCTGGCACTTTATTCGTGGCAGGTGAGGAGATGGCTAACGCCGCAGATATGCGGGCGAGATGCTCGTGCCCCCCCCCACACACACACCACCACATACACACATGCCCCGCCGCCGCTTTCGCTCCATTTTTTACCCCCCCCAAAAAAAACATCTCCTAACCACTTCAAAACAAACCAGCTACAAATTCATCGGAAGAAACTTCATGCTATATCTTGACAATTCTTCCATAATCCTAAAAACGGCAGTTGAATCGGGTCGTCTTGCGGAAGCTGTTATGGCATCTGCACTTCGTGGCTTTGTTCGACGCACCAACAGGTGCGCCTTCACAAATCCACAAAGCGCATC
>JAITPT010000097.1 GCA_031289285.1 Puniceicoccales bacterium | reverse complement strand
GCAACTTTTTGGAGGGAGTCCAGACGTTCTTCACGAACACGCAGAGAATCATGCACTTACAACGCAGCAGACATTTTGGCCATTTGCCGCACTTGAATAAAAAGGCAGCCATTTTTTTCATTTGACTTCAAAATAGCTCGTGTTTGTTAGACTCTCGCTCCGCACACAGCAGGATTATAGTGCGGGGCTGCGGCACCAGCACTCCCACTCAAAATAGCGAGGAACCACCAAGAAGAATTAACGAACCGACGCGGGAGCGAGGGCGACTCGGAAGCCCATGCCGCCGATGTTGCGGAGGCTCGGGCTGAAGTAGAGGCGATAGGCGGAACGGCAGCAGCCGGAATCGTAGTGCCAACTGCCGCCGCGCAAGACGCGGTCGCTACCGGAGTTTGGCCCCGTTGGGTCGGACACGCTGCCGCTGGGATAACAATAACTGTCATACCAATCGCTACACCATTCCCAAACGTTGCCATGCATATCGTAAAAACCCCACGCATTCGGCGACTTGCCGCCAACATCGTGCGTCTTGTCGCCGCTGTTCGCAGCATGCCAGCCCATCTCGTTCAGATTGCCGCTGCCACCATAGCTTCCCGTCGTGCCAGCGCGACAGGCGTATTCCCACTGCGCCTCGGTGGGTAAGGTGTAACGGTAGCCCGTTGGCAAACGTCCAGCGGCGCGTTCTTGGTTCGTCAACTTCGCGCAAAACTCCATAGCGTCATTCCACGTCACGCTTTCGACGGGGTGCTGCGCACCTTCGAAATAAGACGGGGCACTCCCCATCACTGCTTGCCATTGCGCCTGCGTCACCTCATATTTGCCCAGCCAGTAAGAACGAGTAATACGGACGCGGTGCTGCGCCTCACTCGGCTCGCTGCTCGGACTGCCCATCGTGAAAGACCCCGCTGCCACGGGCAGCATTTCTAACGAGACGTTGTTAGACAGGCGCAACGTCCACTGCGAACCAGCAGCGGGGTGGTTACAGCAGCCAGTAGTGGCAAAGAGCACCGCAGCAAGAGCGGCAAAGGTGAAGGCGGCACGGGTGGCAGCAGCGGTGATTTTCAGGAAGGACATAGCGGTCGGTGAAGTGGGTGGTGAAGTTGACGGGAGTTGGTAGAAGGCCAGATTGCCAGTTGCAGGGAGGGAAAAGAAAACGGCGGTTGGCACAAGTAAAAATGCGGGAGTTCAGGACAAAATAATTAGACAGTCTAATTTTTTTCTTGATGGTAGGAGGATGCGCAAAAACATACGGCTCATTCAGTCCCCACTCCACAAAACGCAATATCATCCAAAATGGTAGTCGTGTTCCGCTCAAGGTAACGAAGAACCAGAAAAGGACAAAATAATTAGACAGTCTAATTTTTCTCTTGACGGTGGAGGATGCGCAAAAACATACGGCTCATTCTGCCCCGCACTCCACAAAACGCAATATCATCCAAAACGGTAGTCGTGTTCCGCTCAAGGTGACGAAGAACCAGAAAAGGACAAAATAATTAGACAGTCTAATTTTTCTCTTGACGGTAGGAGGATGCGCAAAAACATACGGCTCATCCTGTCCCGCACTCCACAAAGTGCAATATCATCCAAAATGGTAGTCGAGTTCCGCTCAAGGTGACGAAGAACCAGAAAAAGTGTCCAGCAGCAAAGTGGTGCGTGTTTTTTTGGAGTAAGGTGCGCAGCCTGCCCGTGTCGAACTGAAATCGGGAGTCAAATGAAAAAAGTGTCTGGCACTTTATTGCGTGATAAAATGCGTCGGGACTCGTGCGCGGTTTTATGGAGTGCGGTGGCAGAGGGCGCGGAGTTCATCTCCGCGCCCGCCGACACCGCTTTCACCGCGCTGAAAGTCTCCCCGACAACCATTGCGGTCTCGGCGACTGCGAAAGCTGTGTCCGCGGGTGCTATGTTATCACTTCGCACCCTCTGCCACCGCACTCCAAAAGTGCGATGCGTCGCCAGCCCGTGTCGAACAAAAAATCGGGAGTCAAATGAAAAAAACGCCTGGCACTTTATTGCGTTCTTTCTGCGCGTTCTTTCTGCGCTACGGTTTCTGGCACGGTTCCTGCTTGTTTGGCGGTGCCTATAAGCAATATGTCCAAACCCAAACACCACCTTTTCATGTGCGGAAGTTTCCGTGCGAACGGCGAGCGCCAAGGCGTTTGCCACAAAAAAGACGCGATGAGCCTCCTCTCCTATCTCCAAGGCGAGGTGCAAGACCGTATGCTCGACGGCGTGGAAATCGCCGTCACGGGCTGTATGAACCTCTGCGTCAAAGGCCCCGTCATGGTAGATTATCCGACAGGAAACTTCTACCGCGTCCCCGATAACGCTGCGGTTGACGCCATCCTCGACGCCATAGAGGAAAACGGCGTCGCCGAAGACTTCCTCATCGAATAACGATATGCCCACGCTCCGGCTCATAGACACCACGCTGCGCGACGGCCTGCAGGCCACGGGTGTCGCCCTCGCTCGCGGGGACAAGGTTGCCGTCGCCCGCGCTATCGCCGCCGCTGGCATCCCGCTGCTCGAAGCGGGCATTCCCGCCGCTGGTGCCGCTGAGGCCGCCGACCTCGACGCCGTTGCCGACGCCATCGGGCCGGAGCGGGTCGTCGCGTGGTGCCGCGCACGGGCGGGCGACTTGTCCGCCGCCGCTGCCACCCGCGCCGCGCATGTTCACCTGTCGTTTCCCGTTTCAGAAATCCACCTCGCCGCGTGGGGGTTTTCGCACGAATGGGTTTTCCAACAACTTGCCGCGCTCGTCCCCGCCGCCTGTGGGCGTTTTGCGACGGTCTCCGTGGGCGCGCAAGACGCCGCCCGCGCCGCCCCGGTTTTCCTCGCCGACTTCGCCGCCGCCGCTCGCGCCGCTGGGGCTGCCCGCTTGCGCATCGCCGATACGGCGGGTGTCTGGTCGCCAGCCCGCGCCGCCGCGCTTGTCGCCGCGCTACGTCCGGTCGCGCCGCCCATAGTCGTCCACGCGCACAACGACCTCGGCCTCGCCACCGCGAACACGCTCGCCGCCGCCGAGGCCGGTGCGGAGTGGGCAGATGTGACGGTCAACGGCTTGGGCGAACGGGCGGGCAACGCGGCCTTGGAGGAGGTCGTGATGGCGTGGCGGCTGGCATACGGCGGCGAGGTGGAGGCCGACGCTTCCGCGCTGGGCGCGTTGTCGGATTTGGTGGCGTGCTTGACGGGGCGGACGGTGCCGCCGTCGAAGCCGCTGGTCGGGAGCGCGGTTTTCACGCACGAGTCGGGCATTCACTGCGCGGGTTTGCTGCGCGACCGCCGCACCTACGAGGCCATCCCGCCCGCCGCTGTCGGGCGCACCGCGACGCCCTTTGTCATTGGCGAAAAAACGGGTTCCGCCGCGCTCGCCGACGCGCTTGCGCAGATTGGCGCGGAGGCCGACATCGCCGCGCTGCTGCCGCTTGTCCGCGAGACCGCACGAAGTCTTCACCGCCCGCTTTCCGCTGGCGAACTCGCAGCGCTTGCGTCGCGTTTCCCGTCGAGTCTTCCGCCATTTTCCAAACAACCATCCGAAACAACATGTCATTCTGCGTCTATGAAGTGACCGCCGACGGCGGAGCTTACTGTCTTAAAAACCCGCGTCCGCTCCGGTTCTCCGGCGCGACAGGCGTCATCGCCACCTTTCTCCGCGAGGCGCAACCGCCCGCTGGCGAGCCGTGGACTTTGCCGGAAACACCCGGTTTCTGGCGGGTCTTTTCCCAAGCAGAGAGAAACGGCGAGCTGCGTCTGAGCCGAGTGATGCGCATTCGCGGCGTCTCCGACAGGCAGACGGAGCTGCTCTTCACGCTGTCGCCGCTGACGCTAAAATCGGGCGACGCCGCTGCCGCCGAGTGGCATGTCGCTGCGCCGTCGGATGCCCGCGAGTGGTCGGAGCAATTGGCGTTGGACGCTGGTCTTTCTGACATGTCGGGGCAGTGGAAATGGTGCGACCGCCCGCTAAACATCGGTGCCGCCGTGTTGGGCTGACCATAATCCTAAACCGGCAAGGGTTCCTCGCTATTTTGAGTGGGAGTGCTGGTGCCGCAGCCCCGCACTATAATCCTGCTGTGTGCGGAGCGAGAGTCTAACGAACGCAAGTTGCTTTGAAGTCAAGCGAAAAAAATGGCTGCCTTTTTATTCAAGTGCGGCAAATGGCCAAAATGTC
>JAITPT010000079.1 GCA_031289285.1 Puniceicoccales bacterium | reverse complement strand
GCCTTGTCTATCCAATTTCCGCTGCTGGTGGAGATGCCTGAAAAAAGCGAGAAGGTGAGTTTTTGTGGAGAGGTGTCGTCGGCCAGCTCGCACCCCGGCCATTTGCGTTCTGTGGAGTTGGCGGCCCCGCGCACCATGAACCATTTTCCGCCGCTTGTGTCGGGAACGACGACGAACATATAGCCGTTCACGATCGGCAATTTTCGCAGGACGGCGGTCTTATCGAGCACGCCGGCGACATAGCCTTTCGCGCGCGTGGCGATGTATTCGATGTCGCCCGTGTCTACCTTGTTGCTCCGTCGGTCGCCGACCCACATCTGCACCGAGGAGACGAGGTTGAGGTTTTTCGCGTCTTTGCTGACGCTCCGCAGCGAACCGCCGATGCCGTCGGGGTGGCCGAAAGGGCGGATCGTGGGGATGCAGACGGCGATGTTGTATTGCTCGATGTTTCCGAAGGCGGAAACGGGTTCTTTGACGTTTTCCGGGATGGCGTCGAGTCGGACGGTGAACGTTCCCTGTGTCATTGCGACGGCGACGGTTTTTGCGGAGGCGGTGGGGGCCGGGGCAGCGGCGAGCGCGGCAGCGAGGGCGGCGGAGAGGAGGAGGAGTTTGGTGATTTTCATCGTGTTGGTGTGGCGAGAGTGAGCGGTTGGTTGGTTGAGGAGGGGGTGGTGATGGTGGCCGGAGCGGATGCGGCGGACGGAGCGGCTGGGGGTGGCACAAGTCAAGGGGGTTCAATGTGCGGTGGCGGCGGGGTCGCGGGGCTATTTGATTAGCCTTTTTCAAGGGGGGCGGCGAGGACGCCAGCGTTCCCAGTGGGGCGGCTTGCGGGCCGACGGGGCGGCGGCTTTAGCCGCCGAAAGCCCGCCAGAAGCGGGCGCGGCCCGGCGACTTAAGTCGCCGCGTCGAACGCGCTCATTGGTAATCAAAAAGAACGCCACCCTCCCGCCCGACGCCGACGCCCGCAGCCGTATCCTTATGGAGTGCGGTGGCAGAGCGAGGCACGAGCGCCGACACCGCTTTCGGCGATGCAGCAACCTCCCTTTTATCCCGCATCTCCCGCCGCTGCGAAAGCGGTGTCGCCGGTCGCGCACTGCGTTGCGCGCCCTCTGCCACCGCACTCCAAAGCGACGCGCCGCCCGAACGTCGTGCTCTCACTTCCGCAGCCGTATTTTCTCTACACCCCACGCTACCTGTCCACCCAAAGGACTCCCGACTCAGGACGCCTCCCGAAAAATCCCCCCGCTACGGCTCGACGCGGCGACTTAAGTCGCCGGGCCGCGCCCGCTTCTGGCGGGCTTTCGGCGGCTAAAGCCGCCGCCCCGTAGGCTGACGCGGGCGTTGGCGCACGTCGCACGTTGTATCGGGGTGCATCCGCCTCCCACTGGGAACGCTGGCGTCCCGCCGGCATGGCGCAACAGCGCCCTTCGGCGTTACCGCCGCCGCTGGGGCTTTGCCCCTGCGGTTCGCCCACGCCAACGCTCTGAAACCGGAAGCGTGGGATTTCCGTCTGCCTCGCCCCCGCATTGATTAGCCTTTTTCAAACGAGCCGGCGAGGACGCCAGCGTTCCCAGTGGCCGCGCCGTAGGGGGACATTGCGGACAGCCGGGAGACTGCGTTGACGTCGTGCGGCCTCCGGCGGGTATAGCGTTTTTGAACAAGATTGGCACACGTCGCACGTTGTCTCGGGGAGCACACGCGTCCCGCGTGTGCTCCCCGATGCAATGATGAGAAACGTTCCCACATGGAATCCGCTAATTTATCCTTATGCAATATCTGCCCCCCGCTTGCATTCTTTTCCCATCTGGGGACAGAATAAAATCACCGCCAAACCACCTAATTCCTATATCTTCGCCACGCTCTATTTTATGCCAACGCTCCGCGCCTTTATTTATTCCCCCCAGACGTACACATGTATCCGTATCGCCGTCACCTTTTCTCCAGAAAAATGACTTGCCATTCTTAATATCGTGATTATTGAGACCAACCCAGTGCCCGTGGTTCCACGGGCTTCTTGGTAATTTGATATATTTTAATTTTCGCTTGATATTGACGACAAGCTCAATTTTTCCCGAGCTGGCGGCTCGTTTCAAAAGTGCTTCGTAGCGTCCAGTGAATTTTCGCCCGATCGTGCTGGCGACATCTTCAATCGCACGGTCGCGGGAGGTTTTCATTACCCAAAGTTCATTTTCATAATCTAACCGTTTGCGTTTTGGGACAGGCGGAACAGCGAAGAATGCTTCGTTGTCGTTAACAGCATCAATCGCCTCTTTGGCAAATTGCGCAATTTGGACATTTTTTAATGCTGCTTTTTTGATAAAGCTCTCCAATGCCTCCACATCTTTTTTGTTTCGTTCGGCAAGCGCGTTGTTATACGCTTCGTTGAACAGGATGTTTAACTCCACAAATGCTCCTTCGACGGGCATTTTTTCTTCGGGATTGCTCGCGGGTGTTCTCCGTGTGGACATTGTGGACGTTGTGGACAGTGTGGACATTCCGCTTGTCGGTGCCGCTTGTGCGGTTTGAGTTGTTGCAGACGGCTTTAGTGCCCCGGCATAATTCCAAGTGTAAGATTTTCCGTTGGCGGTTTGCGTTATTGTCCGGCGGTCGGGCGAGAGGGCGAATGTTATGCTTCCTGAAAGAGTTCGGATCGTCGTCGGACTGCTTACAAGCCATTTCCCGCCCGAAGTCTTTGCGCCCATTTTTTGCGTGTAAGTGCCATCTGTAGAAAACGCAATCATATAGGCGTCTGTATTGCCAAAACGCCATTTTGTGTTGGCGAGGGTGTGTTTAATGGCAACGGGAGCAGCGGTAGTAGAAACATTTGCATTCTTTGGAGAAACGGTAGTTATCTCTGGCGGAAGCGATGTCGTGCGCGTCCATTTATCGGAGCCGCTGCCAGACCACCGATGTTCTAACTCCGTAAAGCTGCTGTTGAGTTTAAACATACTTGTTTCTTTACGTCCTTCTGTGACATAAGCTCCATAGAAACCGCCGCCAAGATTCATCCACGTTCCTC
>JAITPT010000107.1 GCA_031289285.1 Puniceicoccales bacterium | reverse complement strand
AGGCGGGCTTACAGCCCGCAGAGACAACGCCACATGAAACCTATGGCTTCGCCATAGGCTATTATGAAGCCGCGCCTTCAGCGCTCCAAGCCACATGCGGTTTCAGAAATGCCCTTCGTGTTTTGAGCACTACCTGAACGGTATTGGCTTACAGCCCGCTGAGAACCGCTGTCGTGTATCCTATGGCGTTGCCATAGGCTATTATGAAGCCGCGCCTTCAGCGCTCCAAGCCACGCACGGTTTCAGAAATGCCCTTCGTGTTTTTGGCACTACGTGAACGGCATTGGGCGAAGATGCGAGGCGTGAAATGCTGCTTGACTTTCGTTTGTGCTTCCGCATGTTCCCGCGCCGACACACAAATTGGCCGCCAAAACCGCAGCCACAATTTCAACATCCAAACGCCATGCAAGCACTCCCAGTCGGCATCCAGACTTTTTCCAAGCTCCGCGAAGACGGACAACTCTACGTGGATAAAACCGCCGACATTCGTCGGCTTCTTAACTCAGGGAGGCAATTCTTTTTGTCGCGCCCACGTCGCTTCGGAAAGTCTCTGCTCGTGAGCACAATTGCCGAAATCTTCAGTGGCAACAAAGCACTTTTTGAAGGGCTTGATATTTACGACAAATGGGATTGGAGCCGCAAACACCCTGTTGTCATTCTCGATTGGAGTAGTTATTCATACTCAACGCTTGAAGAACTGAAAGAACTCGTTGCGAAAAGTCTTCAAACTATTGCCAACGAACATCAAGTTGCTATGCCGGAGAGTCCCTCTGAATGCCGTTTGGTGGATTTGATACAGGCCCTTCACGAAAAAACCGGCGAGCGAGCTGTTGTCCTTATTGACGAATACGACAAACCCATTCAAGATACCGTGGACGATGCAGAAAGATTTGCGGAGACAAAAACATTTTTACGCTCTCTCTACGACCCACTAAAATCCTGCGGACCACACCTACGCTTTTTGTTTTTAACTGGTGTCTCGCCGCTCTCCGGTCTGTCTGTGTTTTCGACACTTAACAATTTGGAGGACATTTCTTTTGTTGATTCTTTTTCTACAATCTGCGGATACACCCAAGCAGAACTCGAAAGCTATTTTGCGGAATATATAACTGCGCTCTCCGAGAAAAGAGAAATAACAAAAGAGAACGCGCTGGCGTTAATTAAAGATTGGTATAATGGTTATTCATGGGACGGAAAAATATCTGTCTATAATCCCTTTTCGACGCTGCTCCATTTCAAGCATTTGGAGTTTCAAAACTTTTGGTTCACGACGGCGACGCCGACATTTTTACTAAAAATTCTCCGCCAGAAAAACAAGATTTCCGCCATCTTGGGAGAGTTGGTTGTCGCGACGTTGAATGCGCAAAACGAAGACCCGCGCAAAATAGACGAGGCAATCTTACTTTTTCAAACGGGCTATTTGACAATCAAGGAGAAACGGAGCTTGCCGAGTGGAGAAATGCGATACACCTTGGGTTTTCCGAACAGAGAAGTTCGTGTTTCCTTTTTGGAGTCGCTGCTAAACTTTTATGGCGAATACTCCGCCGTCAGAACTAATTCGTTTTACGAGCGTTTAGAGAAACAATTGCTTGCGGGCGACGCCGCTGCGCTTACGGAAACGCTTAACGAAGCGTTGGCGTGGATACCCTATCAAATCATCGTGGAAGCGGAAGGGTATTATCATACGATTTTATTGCTTTGGCTGCGTCTTCTCAACTTCAACATTATCGGCGAAGTTTCCACAAATATCGGGCGCATAGATGCGGTTTGGGAATTGTCCGACCAAATCGTTGTCGTGGAAGTAAAATACGCCAAGGCAGATGAAGACAAACCGGAAAAAGACAAAGACGACATTGGCGCGAAACTCGACAAATTACTTTCGGAGGCTTTTGGGCAAATCGAAGAAAGAAAATATGCCGAGCGTTACAAAAACACCGGCAAAAAGCTCACCCTTCTCGCAATCGCCTGTTCGGGAAAAACGGTGAAATGCGCAATACGGTAGGCGCAGTGAGTTTGCGGAAAAAGTTCCTCGCAATCCGCGCCGCCTAATCGCGGTTTTCGGGTTGAAAAAATAACTGTTTTGCGCTCTGCTGTGCGGTTTTTCTCTTAAACAAGATTATGCGCGAGCGTCCCGTCAGCCGAAGTTACAGTGAACCTGCCCTTGCCCTGTGGTTGGAACGCTTGGCCGCGCCTTGGGAATGGCGGTTCAGACCGGAGGTGCTCGAGACCGCCCGCGCTATTTACAGAAAAGGTGAAATATGCGGGGTGCATCTTTTTGAAAACGACGCCACCGTGCATATTCATTGGGAAGATACCGACGCCCACGCCGTTATGGAATGGCGCGATAATGAACTCCACTGGCGCACAACCCTCGGCAAAAACGCATTGGGCGACGCACTCGCAGCAGCAGGACTTTACGAGGTGGAAGAGCTACTCGGCGAAGAATACTCCGACGCGCCAGCACAAAATCCCACCCGAAACGCCACCCGAAACGCCGCCAAAAACGCCGCAGAAAACATTGCCGGAAACACTGCCGCAAATCCCTCCCGAAACGCCGCCCGCGAAACCGCACGGGATACCCGCGCCGCCACGCCGCCGCGCACACTGGTGCTCGCCATGAGCGTCGGCGGCGACGGCGTGGTGCGTTGCGCCCCGCTTTGGGAAGACGCCGACGGCGGACGTTTGCCCGCTTACGGCGACGGCGCTCCCAACCTCGCCGCGCTCTCCTCCGCCGACACCGTCGCGCTGCTGCGCCTCGCCACACACGCACGGCGTTGCGGATTTTGCGCCGACAAAACGTCCGCCGCATGGCGGCTCGATTCGCCGCCAGCGGTGTCGCGTTTCGCCCGCCACGAACTCGCGACATGGCGGCAACGTTGGCGCGTGGAAGGCGCGGACGCGCTCGCCGTGTTTGCGAAAGAGTTGCCGCCCGTGGAGCTGGAAGCCGTGCTCGAAGAATACCCGCCAGACACCGACGCCGACGCCGACAACACAGACACCGACGACTCCGACGCCGCCCGTGCCGCCGTCCGCCACCGCGCCGCCGCCCACCGCGCCGCCGCTCGTTTTTCCAGCACCGGCACCGACTCCGCGTTTCGTATGCGTTGGCGTCTGCGTCTCGGCGGCGGCTGGCTTCCTGAGAGTGCGGCCCGACGTCTCTTCGCCTCGCCCACTGCCACGGTGCTTGTGCCCGGGCGCGGCATCGCTCGCCTCGCTCCCGCGCAACAAGCCGCGCTTGCCGCGTGGTCAACGCCCGCCGCCGGAAAAACGCCGCTGCCTCGCCACGCCTTTCTCTCGCTCTTTGGCGACGAACGCCTGCACGTCTCCGCCGCCCCCGCCTTGCTCGCGTGGCGCGACGCCCTCCTCGGCGAACCGACGTTGCCCGCTGGCCTGCCAGACTTTTTGCGCCCTTACCAAGCGAAGGGAGTCGCGTGGCTTGCGCACATGCTCACGCATGGGACGCACCCCCTACTCGCCGACGAAATGGGGCTGGGCAAAACCGCACAAGTCCTCGCCCTCGCCGCCTTGCCCGATGCCTTGGCAAACACACCTCCCGCCGCCACGCCGTCACCCGCCACGCTGCCACCCGCCGCGCCGCCACCCGCCGCATCTGCCGTCACGACGTCCACCTCGTCCACCACGTCCACTACGTCCGCCGCCAGTTTGCCGATGTTGGTTGTCTGCCCTGCGAGTGTCGTCCCTGTCTGGGCGGCGGAGGCGGCGCGATTTTTCCCGCAAATCCCCATCCAAATCCTCCGCCCCAAAAACAACTGGACAACCGCGCCCACGACCGCGTCCGCGCCTGTCCTCTGGCTCGCCAGCTACGCACGTTTGCGTCGCGACACGCGCCTGCTCGACAACACCGAGTTCTCGCTCGCCGTCCTCGACGAGGCGCAGTTCATCAAAAACCCCGACGCCAAAATCACCGCTGCCTGCCTACGCATCCGTGCCCGCCGCCGTCTCGCGCTCACTGGCACCCCGCTCGAAAACCACCCGCGCGACATCTGGTCGCTCTTCCGTTTCCTCATGCCCGGCCTGCTCGGCACGCGCACCGCCTTTGAGGCGCGGCTCGAAAACGACCCCGCGTTTGTCGCCGACATCGCCCGCCAAATCCACCCCTTTGTCCTGCGTCGCACGAAGCGTGCCGTCGCGCCCGAGTTGCCGCCCAAAGTCACCGTCCCGCTCCTGTGTCCGCTCACCGACACCCAGCGCGAACTTTACCGGCGGCTCGTGGCGGAGGGCGTCGCGGCTCTCGGCGACACCGCGCCCGCCGCCGTCCCGTCTGCCCAACACATGGGTTTCCTCGCCCTGCTCACGCGCCTGCGCCAAGCCGCTTGCGACCCCGCGCTTTTGCCCGGCCACGGCGGGTTGCCGCTGGCGGCGTCGGGCAAACTCGCCGTGCTCGCCGAGCGGCTGGCGGAGGTTCTGGCGAACGGGCGGCGAGCGGTCGTTTTCAGCCAGTTCACAAGTCTCCTCCGGCGCGTCGCCTTGATGCTTGAAAAAAACTTCCCCGATGTGCCTGTGTTCACGTTGACTGGCTCGACGGGCGACCGCGAGGCACCGGTGCGCGACTTCCAAGGTCAGCAGGGCGCGGCGGTTTTTTTGGCGAGTTTGCGTGCTGGCGGCACGGGTGTTACCCTGCACAGCGCGGGCTACGTTTTTCTGCTCGACCCGTGGTGGAACCCCGCCGTCGAGGCGCAGGCCGCCGACCGCGTTCACCGCATCGGTCAACGGGAAACCACTTTTGTTTATCGCATGATTGCGGCGGACACCGTCGAGGCGCGTGTCGAGGCTTTGAAGGAAGCGAAGGCCGAGTTGTTTGCAAACGTCGTCGGCGACATCCCCGACATGAGCGATTGGGCTGCCCATTTTCCCTCGCTCCGCGCTTTAATCGGATAACCCTAAAAACGGCAGTTGGAGGGGAAATATTGCGAGAAGATGTTGTGGCAGATGCGCTTTGTGGATTTGTGAAGGCGCACCTGTTGGTGCGTCGAACAAAGCCACGAAGTGCAGATGCCATAACAGCTTCCGCAAGACGACCCGACTCAACTGCCGTTTTTAGG
>JAITPT010000270.1 GCA_031289285.1 Puniceicoccales bacterium | reverse complement strand
CGTCCACCTCGTCCTCTGTGTCCACTGCGGCGGCGGTGTCTGCGGCGGTGGTGGCGTCGAGAGCGGCGGAGTTGGTGCTGTCGGCGGGCAGGAGGTCGGCGGGGCGGCAGTCGAGGATTTGGTGGTGGTTGTGAAGGGGGTTGAGGTTGCGGGCACCCGGGGAGATGAGGAGCGTCGGCAGGGGCGTTGCGCCAAGCCAAGCGCGGAGGCGTTTGCCCGTCGGCAATTGGCCAAGCTGCAAAACGGCGTCGGGGCGAAGCTCCGCAGCCAACGCAGGGCTGGCGAGGATTTGCTCGTAGGTGCCGACGACGACCGCACCGGCATCCTCCGGCGCGGCGTGATGGCGGACGGGGTTGAGCACGTCGGCAAACACGGGCCAGCGGAGTTGGCGAGCGATACGCAACACGGCGTCGGCGTAGTCGGCGGCGTCGGCGGGGCGGGCGTGTCCGGCGAGGATGGCTCCTTTGCGGAATGGTGCCGCCCATGCACGGAGGTAGGCGGCGGGGACACGGGCTGACACGGACGCACACGGACGCACACGGACTGACACGGACACGGGAGCGGGAGCGGGGGAAGAGGGTAGGGCGGCAGCGGCGGGTGCGGCTGGCACTGCGGCGTCGGTAGTGGGCGCGACGGCGGGCGCGGTGTCCACTGCGTCCACTGTGTCCACTACGTCCACTGCGTCGGCGTCGTGGGTGGCGGCGGCGGGTTCGCGGAGCGGGATGTTGAGGTGGACGGGGCCAGCGGGAAATTGCGTGGCGCGGCGGTAGGCTTCGGCGAGGAGGGTTTGCCAGCGGTGAAGGGTCTCGGGGGAAGCGTCGGGGACGGGAAGCTCGGCTTCGAAGAGGACGTGCCCGCTGTAGAGGCCGCGCTGGTTGATGGTCTGGCCAGCACCGCACCCGCGTAGCTCTGGCGGCCTGTCGGCGGTGGCGACGATGAGCGGGACTTGCGCGTGCCATGCCTCGGCGATGGCGGGGAGGTAGTTGGCAGCAGCGGTGCCAGAGGTGCAGACAAGCAGCACAGGCGCAGCGGAGGCTTGGGCGAGGCCGAGCGCAAAGAAGGCAGCCGTGCGTTCGTCGAGCGCAGGGATGGCGGTGATGCGCGCTTCGCGGGCAAGCGCACGAGTGAGCGGTGTCGAGCGCGAACCTGGGGAAACGACGGCGCGAGTGACACCCGCGCAAGCAAGCGCCTCGGCGAAGAGCGTGCCGAAGTGCGCGGCGTAGTCGGCGGGCGCGGCATGTGCGGCGGGCGTGGCGTGGTCGGGAAACGGAAGGGTGTCTGGCACGGGCGCGGAGCGTGGCGCGGCGCGGCAGCGGGCGCAAGCGCGGCGGCGGCGGGGCCACGCCAGCCTAACCACGGGAGTGTTGACGCGGGACGCGGGACGCGGGACACAGGACACAGGGACTCCGGACTCTGGACGCAGGACGCAGCCAACCTCCAACCCCCAACCCCCAACCGCCAAGCCCCCAATTTCATATCTCGGTTTTCCGTTTTTCTTATTCGTGTCTATTCGTGTTCATCCGTGGTTTCAAACCCGCTCCCCGCGACTCCTCATTCCCGCTCCTCATTCCCGCCTCGCATTCCCATTTGCATTTTCGTTTTTTTCGGTTCATTGGGCGGCGCATGGACGCTATCCGCAAAATCGCGATTGTCGCAAATTTCACCAAGCCCGACGCGGCGGAGCTTGTCGAAGCACTGAGCCGCGCCGCCGCTGACGTCGGCGTCGCTGTCGCGGTGCCCGAGGAATACCCGCTGCGCACCGGCGCACTCGACGGCTGCGACATCTGCGTGACACTCGGCGGAGACGGCACTCTGCTGGGCGCGGTGGGCGAGGCGGCGCGGGGCGACATCCCCGTGCTGGGCATCAATCGCGGCAAGCTCGGTTTCCTCACGCACTATCCGGCAGAGAACGCGGCGGAGAGCCTTGGCGCGGTGCTGCGCGGCGAGTTCCAATTTTCGACGCGCACCTTGCTCGAGTGCGACACCTGCGACGGCTGCCACGCCTACGCACTCAACGACGTGGTGGTCGCGCCCGACGGGCACGCAAGCCTCGCGAAGTTGCGCGCCTCGGTGTCGGGGGAATTCGTGAACTCGTTCTGGGGAGACGGCCTCGTCGTGGCGACGCCGACCGGCTCCACCGCCTACAACCTCTCCGCTGGCGGCCCGCTGATTGACCCCGCAGCAGACGTGTTCGCAATCACCCCGATTTGCCCGCACTCGTTTTCCAACCGCGCACTAATTCTCCCGCGTGGGCGCGTGCTCACCATCGCCGCCGAAGACAGCGCGAACCCGCTCCGCGTCGAGGTTGACGGCGTCCACTTCCACCCCGACAAGGGCAACATGCCGCTGACCGTGTGGCTCTCGGAGCGCAAGCTGCGCCTCGCCCAGCCCGTCGGCTTCCGGCATTTTTCACTCCTGCGAAGCAAGCTGCGATGGCTCTGAAAAGTATGGACTAACCAGCAAAAAAATATTTTGCGTAACTTC
Source organism: Puniceicoccales bacterium (assembly GCA_031289285.1). Classification (GTDB taxonomy): domain Bacteria; phylum Verrucomicrobiota; class Verrucomicrobiia; order Opitutales; family UBA953; genus CALNBE01. The sequence goes on along the minus strand of JAITPT010000270.1, from coordinate 10,475 downwards.
ACTTTTCGCTTGAAGTTTCGCAGGGGAGCGCACAACTTCGCCGACATATCAAGTAGCGGGTTCCGTTTGAAGGTGCTCTGCTGAGCTTGGTCTCGCCAACAATCAATAAATGAAAACTTCGACCCACATGAAGATAAAGAAGCTCATCCAGAGCGCTGCTCTGCTGTCATTTTTAACGGGAGGCGGGCTGGTCGCGAACGCGGACTCCCCACTCCTGCAACTCGGCGAGAACTCGTCGGCCTACGTATTTGCCGATGCCGGCTTGACGTGGTGCGACAACATTTTCTACGCATCAAACGGCCAACACAAAGTAGATGACTTCGTCTACTTCCTCGCCGCCGGCGTCGTCGGCGACGTCGGGAAAGACGGCTCGCACCACCTCAACTTCAGTTTCAAGGAGACCTTCTCCAACTACGTTGACAACGACGACCTGAACTCGCAGCTCGCCAACTTCTCCGTCTCCTACTCATACGACCCTCAGAAAAAACTGCGTCTCGGTCTGTTCGCCTCCTTCACGCAGTTCGCCCAAAACGACAACGTTTTGCAGTATGACAGCGGCTCCCCCGAGTATCTCCGCGACCTCATCCGGCGCGACCAGTATTACGTCTCGGCTGACATCAACTACCAGATAAGCTCGAGGGTTAGTGCCGACATCGGCTTCAACTACTACAACGAGCACTTTCGTAATCACCGCGACGTTTTCAATGACCGCCAGACCTTCTCGATTCCGGTCTCCGTGTTTTACCAAGTCACCGAAAAGCACCACCTCGGCCTGAGCTACTCGTGGAGCCACACGGAAATCTCGCGGACCAGCCCATACAACAACTACGACCCGGGTGCCCAAGACTCGCACTTCTTCGGCATCTCGACCAAAGGCGCCTTGACCTCTAAGCTCACTCTGCGCGGAAATGCGGGCGTCGGTTTCCAATCTTTTAGCGGGCGTGGCTGGCTCACCACCGAAGGCTACTACCACATCCCCAATGACGCTCACAGCACCGCAAACTTTACGCTGGTCCTTGACTACTCGGCAGACAAATACCGCCTCGCGCTCTCCTCTGGGCGCAACTTCAACCTTGGCGGTCAGGCGCAATCTTACACCAACACACACGTCCGCCTCAACGCCACCACCTACCTAAGTCTCCATTGGTATCTGAGCGCGTATGCCGCCTACTACTACCAAGAGTATTCCAAAACGGCGCAGCACAAAGGCGGCGACGACAACCTCGTCTCGGCGGGCATCAATCTCTCCTTCCTCCCTAACAGGTATTGGCGCCTCGGTGCCGGTTACACGCACATCAGGGACGTCAGCAACCGTATCCGTGACTTCTCCTCCAACTCCATCACCTTGTCCGCCACCCTCAAATACTGATTTCCATTTCCTACTTGAGTTCCCTCCCTCCGCTACTCTTTTTAATCTTGCAATGCCAATGACAAAGTTAATGCCAATGAAACGTTTTTTCGCCTTTTTTGCTGTGGTCGTCTCCTGTGTCGCCCTGTCGGGCTGCGTCGCGGTGAGCGACTGGTATGACAATCTGTTCGGCGAGGACGAAGCAGGTCGCCTCAAAAAGCCTGCGAACTACCCAGACGACCCGCCCCCTGAATACGAATACAAACTCCGCCCGCTCGACACGATACTTGTTAGCGTTCATGGAGAAAACGAGGTCATGGAGACCGTGCTCATCTCTAAACTGGGCACGGCTGACCTGAAACTGCTCGACAAGGTCGAACTCGCAGGTTTGACTACCGAGGAGGCGAAGAAGAAGCTCGCGACCCTCTACTCGAAATACTACCGAGACCCCAGAATGTCAGTCACAGTGACGGTCTATGCGCCGCGCTTTATCCTCGTGGACGGCTACGTCGGGCACACGGGTCCCCTCCATTTTTCCGCCGAAAGCGGGATAACAATGGGGCATGCGATGTCGCAAGTCGGTATCCAAGCGCGTGGTGACCGGCGAAACGTCCGCCTCACACGCACGATTACCGAAAAAGATGGAAGCGGGAAAGAGACAAAAGTGCAACGTATTTACAAGATAGATGTCCTGAAAATCATGCGCGGTCACGCGCCTGATCTCCCATTGGCGGACGGAGATAAAATCTGGGTCGAAGACCAAGACATCTAATTTTCCCACAAGCTAACACCTTCTAACAAAACTTTTTACGATATGGCAGACAAGACACCGCAAAATACGAATCCGCCTCCCTCCGGCGATAGCCCGGGCTACGGTTACGGCTACGGCTATGGAGCCTCCGGTTACGGTTACCCGCAATACGGCGGTCAATACTACGGAGGTTCGTATGGTGGCCAATACTATGGCGGCGGCAGTCAGTATGGCTACAGCGGCGGTCAATCCGGTTATGGCGGCTACGCCGAGGGTTATGGCTATGCGCAAGGGTATGGCCCACAGCAAGGTGGTAACGCACCGGGTGTGCGTATCCTCTCCCTCAAAGATTATCTGCTCATGGTGCGCGAGCGCTTCTGGTATCTCGTGCTGTCTGTCGTCATACTCACCTCCGCATTCCTGCTCGCTAATATGCAAAAAACGGACGAATACGAGGCCGCCGCGAAGCTGCGCATTCACCGCCGCCCATTTGTCGCCGCTGGGCTTGGCGTCTCGCCCGATATTGATACAGTCGGCAACTTCGATGACTTTATGACACTTATCGGCTTGATGCGCAGCAACATCGTCACCGAGCGAGTTTTGCTACGCATGAGCAACGATTTGAAGGCGCGTGTGATTGCGCCCTACCAAAACGGCAACATCTTCACCGGCCCTCTGCGTCCGCTTGAGGTGCTGGAAGCATGTCGAAATATCATCCCCGAGCGAGGAACTATGTTTGCCGCAGTGTCTTACCGACATCCCGACGGCGCTGTCGCTAAACTCATGGCACAGTATTTTGTCGAAGAAATCCGCGATTACAACAACACCGCCCGCAAAAAAGCAATGGCACCTTTGTTAGAAGTCTCCGACATCCACCTTAAACAATTGGACAACGAGATTGACTCTCTCTACAAGCAACGCGGCGAAATGTTAAAGCAAAATCCGCGCCTGTTTGACTTAGAGACCGTGATGAACCTTGCGTCAAGTGAGTTGCATTCGCTCAACTCCTCAAGACTCGCAGAGGAAAGTGTTTATCTAACCACAAAACGCCTCTGGGATAGATTGGTAGAAGTGCAAAAAAAGCCGAACGCCCGTGAAGCACTCCTCGATATGCCCTACATCGCCAGTGCCGAGCGTGTCGCCACCTTGCGCGGTGAAATAATGCGACATCGCATCAATATAGAAACGGGAAAAGTGCGCTATGCCGACGAGCACCCGAGCATCAAAACTCTCAGAACCTCTATGGACCAGACGGAAAAGGAGCTTGACCGCGCAATCGCGGAAGCCGTGGAAAAGCTGCGCGAACAGTTTGACGCAGCGAAACGCAGCTACGAGGCGGCGAACAAACGAGTGCTGGAAAAACGAAACGAAATCGCAGATCTCTACCAGCAGCAAACACAAATCACGAGCATCGTCCGAAAAATCGGCGAGAAACAAGCACAGAAATCCGCCATTGATGTCTCTTTCTACAGCGATAAACTCAAAGCCTCCGGCGGTATGCTCCCAAACATCGAGATTTTAGAAAAAGCAGAGCTTGTGTCTTCGCGCCCAATTAACAAAGACTACCCGAAAATGGCAATTCTCGGCCTAATTGCGGGCATCGTCGTCGGCCTTATCATCGTCTTCTCGCTCGCATTTCTCGACGACCGCGTGAAATCCGCCGCCGATATCGAGGGCTTCCTGCGCCTGCCGCTCGTCGGCATCTTGCCAATCGCCCGTCGCTCCAGTTCCTTTGATAAAGCCCGCGTCGTAGAAGGCGACCGCGACCGCCCTGTAAAAGAAGCCTTCCGCTCGATTTACTCCGCATTGCGTATCAACGAAGGCGCCAAGCAAGCACGCACCTTCCTTATCACCAGCACCTCGCCAAGCGAAGGTAAATCCTTTGTCTCCACCAACCTCGCCCTCACCTACGCCGCCCACGGCGAACGGGTGCTGCTCATTGACGCCGACTTGCGTATGCCTGTCGTCGCCAAGACATTGCGCTTGGAGGGCGACCACGGTATCACCCAGTATTTCCTCGGCAAAGTCGCACTGGAAGACGCCATCCACTACGGCGTCGCAAATAACTTAGACGTTCTCACCGTCGGCGCACCTTGCACCAACCCAACGCAAATCCTCAGCAGCCGCAAGTTCGCAGAGATGATTACCACTCTGAAAAGTTGCTACGACCGCGTGATTGTGGACTCGCCGCCTGTCGGCGCTGTGAGCGACGCACTTAATCTCGTTTCTATGGTGGACGGTGTGCTCTATGTAGTGCGCTTCAACACCGTTAAAAAACGCTTCATCCGCTCCAATATCGGTCGTTTGCGCGAATCAAAAGTGCCTATCTTCGGCGCTATCCTCAACCAAATCGGCATGAGCGTTGTGCATTACTATACAAACACTGGCGACCGCTCCTACCACCGCTACTACACCCGCGTTAGCAAGAACGCACTGAATGTGCCCATTGAGGAAAACGAATAACAACACACGGGTCTCCCCTTGAAAAAACAAAACCGACATGAGCAAAAACACCGCCGAGCAAAAGAGCTTTGATGTCGCGTTGCGCGAGTTAGAAGCCATCGTCGTCTCACTCGAAAGAGGCGAGACGCCCTTGGAAGAATTACTGGAAAAATACGAGCGCGGCATGAAACTCCACCAACATTGCCAAGAAGTGCTGCGCGCAGCCGAGCTACGCATTGAGCAATTGCGCGGCGTCAACAACGGCAAACCGGAGTTCACCCCGCTCGCGTTCCCCGAAGACTCGACGGAAACAGACGCGACCGCTCGCGAAAATGAGTAAAAAACTGATTGCATTTGAAGTCTGCGCTTTGGCACTGACGCTCGCGCTCGCCGCCTATATCGCCTTCTTTACAAAGGCAACGCCACTCGTCACGCGCTCCATTCGCGAAATGGTGCCGATGAAAATCCAAGGCTGGGACTCGCAAACGGAAAAACTTGCCGCCACGGAAGTTGCGGGCGATATCGTCCGCGATGTCCTCAAGTTCGACGATTATATTTACCGCCTCTATCACAACGAAAAAAACTGGGTAACTGTCTATGTCGCTTATTGGAAACCCGGCGAAGTGACGACTACCGACGCAGGTGTTCACAACCCCGACTCCTGCTGGGTCAACGCAGGTTGCGAACGTATAAAACGCGAGTTCGGCAGAGAACTATCGCTCGGAGGAAAAAAGTTAAAACCTGCCGAATACGGAGAGTATTTACCACCCGCTTTTAACAGCAAAAATGGCAACCGCGACATCACCCGCGTTCTCTTTTGGCACTTAGTCGGCGGCGAAATAAACGCCTACGAAAACCAAAAAACAGGCTACCGCTCCGGCCTCTGGGGACGCATTGACCGACTGCCCTTGATTTTCGCCGACATCAAAAAATACGGCCTCAACCAACGTCGCGAACAAATGTTCATCCGCCTCGTCCTCCCGCGCCCGCTGGAAGAATTACAGCGCGACAAAGACTTTGTCCGCCTTGTCGAAGCACTCCGCCCACTCGGCATTTTCGAGGGAGACTCATGGGGGACGCTCTGAACGCGCCTTCGCCTTTTTAAAGAAAAACTTATACAAACAATGGAAATCTTCCTCAACGATGAAACCCGCGAAGTCGCGCCCGAGACAACACTCAAAAACGTGCTGGACACGCTGGGCTTGCCCAGCTTTGACGGCGTGGCGGTGTCCGTCAACGAAACCGTCGTGCGCCGCGACGAGTGGGCGACGCGCCCGCTCGCACCACACGACCGCCTGCTCCTCATCCGCGCCGCGCAGGGCGGCTAATTTTATTTACGAACAATTTCCCGTCCGCGCTGTTTCCTCTATTTCACGATCCCCGCAAACAACAATACAACAACAACTCAACTCAAAAAAACGCAACAAAACGCGGCGACCGCCGCCTCTTCTTTACAACACTTTTCTACAACCTTTCCAACTTATGGCACTACGCAAAATAATAAACTGGCTAACCGGAAACTCCGGCGCAGACGACACCCAAGCGGACACCGCTGGCACGGCGACCCCGCAGCCTGCGCAGCCCGCGCAATCTGGCTCCGCAGAACAACCGTTTTCGGTGGTCATCACGACACCCCGCGAATACGATGGCGAGGTCGCTATCGCGGAAGAGCTTTTCGAGGCGGGGCTTTCGCGTTTCCACCTGCGCAAAAGCGATTGGTCGCTCGGCGCGTTTTACCGCTGGATTGAGGACTTGCCTGAGCAATACCACAAGCGCCTCGTCCTTCACGCCGAACCAAAAATCGTGCGCGAGCTAAAACTTGGTGGCCTCCACCTGCGCTCGAATTACCGCAAACCCAAAGATTGGCCAGCGGACATTCCTGTCAGCAATTCCTGCCATTCCTTCCAAAACCTTTGTGACTATGCGCGCGGTGCCGCATACGCCACCATCGGGCCGGTTTTCCCCTCTGTCTCAAAACGCGGCTATGAACCGCAGCGCACGGTCGAGGAGTTCGCCGAAATCCTCCGCCAGTGGAAGGCGGAACAAGACAATTGCCCGCTCCTCGCCCTTGGTGGTCTCACTGCCGAAAACATTGGCGAAACGCGCAAACTCGGCTTTGACGGCTTCGCCGTCGTCGGCTCCGTCTGGGATGACGACGACCCCATCGCTGGCTTCGAAGACCTCCTCACTGGCTGGCAAAAAGAGTAACGAGCACTCCTAAAAATAAACATAGAACGGCGGTCCAGCGGGATGGGTTTGTGCAAGATTTTGAGGGCAAGATTTTGAGGCGGACGCGGTTTGTGCTTTCCCGACGCGCACCTTGCGGTGCGTGGAGCAGAAAGCGCAGCCCCAGACGCCCAAAAGATTATCCTAAGAACGGCAGTTCAGCGGGAAGGGTTTGCGCAAGATTTTGAGGCGGATGCGGTTTGTGCTTTCCCGACGCGCACCTTGTGGTGCGTGGAGCGGAAAACGCAATCCGCAGACGTCCAAAAGATTGTGCAAAACCACCCGCATTAACTGCCGTTCTTAGGATAATAGCCTATGGCGTAGCCATCGGATGCCGGACAGCCTCTCCACGTGGGCTAAAAGCCCACCTTAACATTCGTCAGGCGCATCCAAATAATTTACCAGGCTAAATAAATCATTTGACCTGACCGGCACCACCAAGCACATAACGAACGAGCGGCGTGCGGCACCATTTGACGGGAAGGGCCGAAAGAATGCCCACAACCCCAACGGCGTTTTCCAGCGCGTCCCAATCCAAATAATTTACCAGGCTAAATAAATCATTTGACCTGACCTGCGCCACCAAGCACGTAACGAGTGAGCGGAGCACGGCATCATTTGACGGGAAGGGCCGGAAGAATGCCCACAGCCTCAACGGCGTTTTCCAGCGCGTCCCAATCCGAATAATTTACCAGGCTAAATAAATCATTTGACCTGACCGGCCCCACCAAGCACGTAACGAACGAGCGGTGTGCGGCACCATTTGACTGGAAGGGCCGAAAGAATGCCCACAACCTCAACGGCGTTTCCCAGCGCGTCCCAATCCGAATAATTTACCAGGCTAAATAAATCATTTGACCTGACCGGCACCACCAAGCATTTATCGAATGAGCGGCGTGCGGCACCATTTGACGGGAAGGGCCGAAAGAATGCCCACAACCCCAACGCATCCCAAGGTTGGCGCGAGGCGCGGGCACCCTCCGAATAATTTACCAGGCGACATGTTGGTTCACAACCCCAACGGCCTTGCAACAGGCAGATGTCCATAGCCAAAAACACAACGGGAATTTCTGAAACCGCATGTGGCTTGGAGCGCTGAAGGCGCGCCGTCATAATAGCCTATGGCGTAGCCATAGGATACCGGACAGCCTCTCCACAGTGGGCTGAAAGCCCACCTTAACATTCGTCAGGCTCCAATCCGAATAATTTACCAAGCTAAATAAATCATTTGACCTGACCGGCGCCACCAAGCACGTAACGAATGAGCGGCGTGCGGCATCATTTGACAGGAAGGGCCGGAAGAATGTCCCCAACCCCAACGCATCCCAAGGTTGGCGCGAGGCGCGGGCACCCCCCCCCCCCCCCGAATAATTTACCAGGCTAAATAAATCATTTGACACGACCTGCGCCACCAAGCACGTATCGAATGAGCGGAGCACGGCACCATTTGACGGGAAGGTCGAAAGAATGCCTCAACCCCCAACGGGGTTTTCCAACGCAGCCCAAGGTTGGCGCGAGGAACGCACGCCGACCTTGGGTTAGGGTTCAACCCGAATTCCGCTTTTGAGGCCGGCACGTCTTGCACAATCTTTTGGGCATCTGCGCATTGTTACTTTCCTCGAAATAACTCTGTTATTCCTTCGGAAAGTCCCAATGCGCATCTGCTCCAAAATCTTGCGCAATCCGCGCCGCCCAAAAGCGGAATCTGGGTTCAAAATGACCACACTGAGCGCACACCGGGGACGATGGCGGTTCTGCGCGAGCCGCCGTCGCGAGCAACAGGCGAGAACAAAATCTGCACGTCGAAAATCAGCGTCCAGTCTTTTAGCCAACCCCTGTTTTGCAGCAACTTTGCAGCGTAGGTAAATTCGAGCGTCGTTTCCGAAGCGGCGATAGAGCCGTCGGCGCGGCGAAAATCGCGCCCGTAGCGCGTGTGCGAGACCGCCGCCCCAAAGACATCGTTGGGGCGCGTTGGAACAAGTCCGTTAAAAACAAAACCGGCATCGGCGTAAAAATTCGCGACGGCGCGGTCGCTTTGCGGCACGTATCCCTCTCGCGCAAAAAAAGCGACAGCGGGCGGTGCGGCGGCGTCTTTGCCCGCGACGAGCGCGATGTCTTGCACCATGTAGGCACTGAACAGACCGCGCTTCGCGGCACCGCCGTCAAAAACCGGAAACTTCGCGCTGTGCGCAGTGACGCCCAATTTGAAAGCGGCGGCGTGGCCAGCGATTTCGGTTGTAGCGGTCGCCTCGGAAAAAACAATTGCGCCGCTGTGCGAGGCGCGGTCGTAACTCCAGCCGTAATTATCGCGGTCGTCGGCACCCGGGCCGCCGTAGTAGAGACCCGTTTGCCACGAAAACTTTTCGCTGGGCTTCCAGCGAAAATACGCACCGGGCGCGGCGACTCCGTAGATGGGAAACGCGGCGTTTGAGCAGGTGAGTGTCGCCGAGACTTGCGAGGGCATCGCGCCAAACGCCGAGTTCAGAAAAAAGCAGGAGGAGTCGCTGAGCATGAAGGCGTCGTCAATTGCGAGTTGGCCGATTTTGAACTGAAACTCGCCGTCCGCGAACTCTTGCAAAAGGTGAAAATTAAACACGCGCAGGTGGTCGCTCCCCGACATAATTCCGCTGACCGGATTGGCCGCGCCCGTGTGTTCGGCGAACGCGCCAGCGTGGGGACGGCTCTCGACCCAGTGGAGGTTTGCGTAAAAACTCATGCCTTGGGGGCCGCCGAGTTTTTCGACGTCCAGCGTAAATCCTGCGTCGGCGAGCGTGTTCCACCAACCGGTGTTTTTGCGCCCGCCGGAGGCGTTGTGCCAGCCCTCGGCATAGAGCGTGAAAAAGGGCTGGAAGGCCGGTGGCGGCGTCGGCGTCGCATCGCTTGCTGCGCCGTTTGTCGCATCGTTTGCCGCGCTGCCTGTTGTCGCCGTGCGGCTGACCGCAGCGGAATTGGTCGCTGCGGAATTGGCGGTAGCGGCGGGTGCCGTGTGTTGCGTGTGGTGGTGTGGCTCGTGCGCAGCGGCGGCACTTGCGGACGTGCTCGCGGATGCGGGCGCAGCGTCAGCGCGAACCGGACACGTGCAAACCACGCTGCCGAAGACCACGCTGCCGCAAACCATGCAAGCAACACGCGAGGCAAAGTTAGGTAATGGAATTGAAAATGAGTCTCTAAAGCACATAGAAGTAGAGCACCCTATTCAAAAAGGAGACTCAAACTCAATAATTTATTCTGGGGCAGAAAGACGCCCTGAACCTGCCGGCAACCTCTCGCTCCTTGGGAGAGTGGTGACGGGGCAGGGGGGCTTCTGTTGGGCATGTGTGTTGTGGCACGGGCGTCTCGTCCGTGTCGTGCGCGACACAGCCGTTCCCTGCCGTCCGCTGCTCAGCGAGGTCAAGCAATTTATTAGCCTGGTAAATTATTCCCCTCGCCTCCCCGCCCCCGCCATCGCTGTGTGATGTGGCCCCGCCAATCTTTAGCCTGTCCCATAATTGTTCTTACCCCTGCCGTGAAGGTGGTCGCTATGCGATATGTGGCACGGGCGTCTCGTCCGTGTCATGCGCGACGCAGCCGTTCCCTGCCGTCCGCTGCCCGCGAGGTCAAGCAATTTATTAGCCTGGTAAATTATTCCCCCCGCCCCCCCGCCCCCGCCATCGCTGTGTGATGTGGCCCCGCCAATCTTTAGCCTGTCCCATAATTGTTCTTACCCCT